>JBFYOR010000344.1:0-3799 GCA_041303695.1 Mycobacterium sp.
GACAAACGCGGCATCCAATCGCAGCGCCGGCATGGCAATGAGTTCTTCGTGGGCATCACCGGTCGGGTACGGGGACCGCACCGTCATGAGCTCGCCGTCCCAGAACTCGGGCACCGAACTGCCCAGTCCGGCCCGGATCGGCAGGAATGGCAGCCGTTGCGCGGCGGCCTGCAGACCGCAGCGCAACATACCCTCGTCCATCTCCCGGGCGACGATCGAGCCGGTGGTGCGCGCGCGGGAGAACCATGGGTCGTAGAACGGCGGGGAGTCCAGTGAGACGAAGCCGTAGTAGGCCTTGCGCACCTTGCCCGCCGAGCACAACAGCCCGATATCGGGTCCGCCGTAGCTCACCACGGTGAGGTCGGTGATGTCGGTCCGCAGCAGGGCCCGGACGAGTGCCATCGGCTTGCGCCGTGAACCCCAGCCGCCGATGCCGATGGTCATCCCGCTCTCGAGGTTGCCGACCGCCTCATCGAGGGTGGTGCGTTTGTCGCGGGTCATGTCCCGGACTTCTTGGTTCCGGCGAAATCGTCGCGCAGTTCGTCGGAGACACCAGACAGGTTCAGCTCGAAAGTGAAACCCTGTTCCATCCGGTAGCTGGCGTTGACCCGTTGGGTGTCAATGAGATTCAAGGCCTCCTTCGCCGCCCGGATCACCCTGGTGTCCTTGGCGGCGATGTCCCGGGCGACCCGCAGCGCCGCCTCGTCGAGGTCCTCGCGGGGGACCACCTCGTGCACCGAGCCGAAATGGTGCAGTGTCGCGGCGTCGACGGTCGCGGCGGTGAAGAACAGCCGACGCATCATGTGCTGCGGGACCAGCCGGGACAGATGGGTGGCAGCACCCAGTGCTCCGCGTTCGACTTCCGGAAGGCCGAACGTCGCGTCGTTCGAGGCCACGATCACGTCGGCATTGCCGACCAGGCCGATGCCGCCGCCGACACAGAAGCCGTTGACCGCGGCGACTACCGGTACCTCGCACTCATAGACCGCCTTGAACGCCGCGAAGCAGCCGCGGTTGGCGTCGATCAGCGCGCCGAACCCCGCGGTGCGCTGCATCTCTTTGATGTCCACGCCGGCATTGAAGCCCCGGCCCTCGGCACGCAGGATCACCACGTGGGTGGCCGTATCGCGGCCCGCTGCGGTGAGGGCATCGGCCAGTTCGAACCAGCCGCGGGACGGAATCGCGTTGACCGGCGGGTAATCGACCGTGACAGCGACGATGCCAGGCTCGACGGTGGAGGACGTGATTGTCATGACGCTCCTGGGACCCCTAAGCAAGCACTTGCTTGGTACGCTAGCACAGTGCCGGACCACTTCAACCTCGGACTACAGGGCCGCATCGTCCTGGTAACCGGGGGTGTTCGGGGGGTAGGTGCCGGTATCAGCAGCGTCTTCGCCGACCAGGCCGCGACCGTCATCACCTGCGCCCGGCGCCCGGTGGAGGGCCTGCCCTATGAGTTCCACAGCTGCGACGTCCGCGACGCCGAGGCGGTGGCCGCACTGGTCGAGGCCATCATCGACCGGCACGGCCGACTCGACGTGGTGGTCAACAACGCCGGCGGATCGCCGTATGCGTTGGCTGCCGACGCCTCGCCTCGGTTCCACCAGAAGGTGGTCGAACTGAACCTGCTCGGCATGTTGAACGTCTCGCAGGCCGCGAACGCCGTCATGCAGCAGCAGGCACTCGGCGGCGCGATCGTGTCCATCTCCAGTGTCAGCGGCCGCCGTCCGTCGCCGGGCACCGCCGCCTCCGGCGCGGCCAAGGCGGCAGCGTCAGATGTGTATAAGAGACAGCTGCCGCCTGGGCCGCGCCGTAGGCGGCAGTGGACAGCCTCACCGCGACGCTGGCCGTCGAGTGGGCCCCGAAAGTCCGGGTGAACGCGGTCGTGGCCGGCATGGTCGCCACCGAACAGGTGGAACTGTTCTACGGCGACAGCGCCTCGCAAGCCGCGGTGGCCTCAACAATTCCGCTGGGCCGGTTGGCGCAACCCGCCGAGATCGGCTGGGCCACTGCATTTCTGGCATCGGATGCCGCGTCCTATATCAGCGGTGCCACCCTGGCGGTGCACGGCGGTGGTGAACCTCCGCCCTATCTGTCCGCATCGAACGCCAACAACTGAGGAGACATGGCAATGGGTTTGCTCGAGGGTCGCGTCGTCATCGTCACCGGCGCCGGCGGCGGTATCGGCCGCGCGCATGCAGTGGCCTTCGCCGCCGAAGGGGCGCAGGTGGTGGTCAATGACATCGGCGTCGGGCTGGACGGGTCACCGGCCGGCGGGGGCAGTGCCGCGCAGGCGGTCGTCGATGAGATCACCGCCGCCGGCGGGCAGGCCGTCACCAGCGGCGCCAACGTCGCGGACTGGGATGAGGCGGCCGGACTCATCGACACCGCCGTGGACGCCTTCGGCGGTCTGGACGTGCTGGTGAACAACGCCGGCATTGTGCGCGACCGGATGATCGCCAACACCAGCGAGGCGGAGTTCGACGCGGTGATCGCCGTGCATCTCAAAGGGCACTTCGCCACCATGCGCCATGCGGCGTCCTACTGGCGCGGCCTGTCGAAAGCAGGTAACCCGGTTGACGCCCGGATCATCAACACCAGCTCCGGGGCGGGCCTGCAGGGCAGTGTCGGGCAGGGTAACTACAGCGCCGCAAAGGCCGGCATCGCCGCACTGACCCTGGTGGCCGCCGCCGAGATGGGTCGCTACGGCGTGACGGTGAATGCGATTGCGCCGTCGGCGCGCACTCGGATGACCGAGACGGTCTTCGCGGAGATGATGGCCAGACCCGACGCCGGGTTCGACGCGATGGCGCCGGAGAACATCTCCCCGCTGGTGGTGTGGCTGGGCTCCGTGGAGTCCGGCGATGTGACCGGACGGGTGTTCGAGGTGGAAGGCGGCGTGGTGCGGGTGGCCGAGGGCTGGCAACGCGGCCCGGAGGTCGACAAGGGTGCCCGCTGGGAACCGGGCGAGCTCGGGCCGGTGGTGCGCGGACTGCTCGCCGACGCCCGGCCGTCTATGCCGGTGTACGGCGCCTGAATTCCGGCGGGTGCTACGGGTCGCAGATGACGACCGGGATCACCCGATCGGTCCACGACTGGTAGTCGTCGAAGCTGGTGTACATCTCGGTCAGCCTCGGCCAGTACTGCGCCCGTTCGGCGTCGGTGGCGTCCCGGGCCCTCAAATGCAGAACCTCGTCCTTGATCTGAATCGACACCGTCGGATTCGCCTTGAGGTTCAGGTACCACATTGGATTGTTGGCGGCCCCGCCCTTGGAGGCGACCAGCACGACGCGGTTGCCCTCGCGCAGGTAGAGCAGCGGGCTGACCCGCGGTTCACCGGTCTTGCGGCCGGTGGTGGTCAGCAACGCCACCGGCGCACCCTGCAGGAACTTGCCGCCGAGTCTGCCGCCGGTCTTCTTGTAGAGAAAGGTCTGGGCCCGCGACATCCATTTGATGATGGTGGTGGTCTGCGGTGAGTTCAGGCCGCGTGGTGCTGGTTTTGCCATGGGTGTGCTCCTAAGGACGGTCGGATGAAACCTAACCCGGATGTGGTGGATGAGACCGTCGGAGGCGGGGATGACGAACGTCTCGTCGACTCGGGCGGCAGCCTGTCGGCCGGCGACGGAGAACACCGTCAGCACCTGATATCGCGACCGCACCTCGTCGCCGACGACGGTAAACTCAGGGGTGGTGGTGGACTGGATGATCCGGTACTGCGGACCGCGAGCAAGGCTGCGGCGCAGATGCTTTCCGGAGAAGCCGTTCTTGACGCCCTGCTCGATGCGGGTGCAGTCGGGAG
>JBFYOR010000345.1:0-5579 GCA_041303695.1 Mycobacterium sp.
GGGGCGGGGAGTCACCCGCTCTGAGCGAGTCGGTCGCGGCCGGTCCGAGTACGGTGTCGCGGCCCAAATCGACGGTTCGGGGCGCCCGGGCGGCGGCCGGCCGGCCGACCTCCGGTGCGGCACCGCGGGCCGTCCGGGCCGCCGAGTAACCGCCGGAGACGCCTGTGCCGGTTCGGGCGCGCACGAAGAACGGGCATCCGCCGAGGGTCTGTGAACGCTGCCAGCGACCGTTCGAGTGGCGCAAGAAGTGGGCGCGGGACTGGGAACAGGTGCGGTACTGCTCCCAGGCGTGCAGAAAGTCGTCTGGGCCTGCCACCAGGGAAGCCGGCGGCACGCCCTGATCGGATCAGACGAGGCTGTCGAGAGCCACATCCCCGCCCGGAAGCAGGCGTCGAAGTACATCGTCGAGTGTGATCACACCAACGACCTGTTCGTCTTTGGTGACGATCGCCAGGTGACTGCGGTTCTCCCGCATCAACCGCAGCGCCGCGTAGACGGGTTCGCCGACGTCGAGCGTTAAAGCCGGACGCATAAGGTCTGCCGCTGTCGCAGCCGATGGTGCCCGCAGACTGTCGCGCACATGCACGACACCGTCCACCTTTGTACCGCTGCGGACCAGCAGGCGCAGGTGACCGGTGTCGCGTGCGGTCTGCTGGATCACCGCGCAACTCGCGTCGGATTCCACGCCGCTGGGCTGGGAATTAGGTCGTGCCATATCGCCCACGGTCAAGGCCTCAAGTTCGAGGGCGCTGGTGAGATGTCCGTGGTAGCGCTCGTCGATGGTTCCGACGGTGGCGGAGTGCTCGACCAGATGCCGGAGCGCGTCCGGGTCTTGGCGGGTCGCGACCTGATCAACGGGTTCGACTCCGACTTTGCGCAGGCACCAGTTCGCGATGCGATTCAGTCGCATGATGAGCGGCCGGGTAAGCCACATGAACGCCCGCATGGGAATGGCCAGCATGGTGGCCGACTTCTCGGGGTGGGCGATCGCCCACGATTTGGGTGCCATTTCGCCGACGACCAGGTGCAGGAAGGTCACGATGATCAGCGCCAGCACAAACCCGGCGACATCAGCCACCCAGTGCGGGGCACCCCATCCCTGGATCACTGGGGTCAGCCAGTGGTGCACGGCCGGTTTGGTCACCGCCCCCAGTGCCAGGGTGCATACGGTGATCCCGAGCTGAGATCCGGCGAGAAGGACCGATAACTCGGAGGCGCTGCGGACAGCGGCACGCGCCGCGCGACTATGCGCGGCGGCGTCTTCCAAACGGTGCCGGCGAGCGGCGATCAATGCGAACTCGGCGGCAACGAAAAACGCACTGGCGGCAATCAGGCCAACGGTGATAAAGAAAATCATCCAGGGGCTAGTGATCGTTCGGCCCCCCGTTCTCGGCGGTGGCTGTGCCCGCGGTGCGGATCACTGCGAACACCGAAGCGGGCACCCGGTTGTGGACGGCACGTATCTCAGCGACGACGAAACGGCGCGGGGGTACTGCGGCCGCGACCAGATCGGCCGGATCAAGGGCCAGTTCGATTTCGGTTGTGTCTCCGACCGCTGGGAGTCCACCGAATCCGGCGATGACCAACCCGGCCATGGTTTCGAAGGCACCCTCGGGCAGATCGTGACCGATAGCGCGGCTCACCTCGTCGAGGGGAGCGTCTCCGCGGATGAGCCAACCCTCGCCCATTCGGCGGATGGCACCCCCGCCGGCTTCGGTATCGGCATCGTGTTCGTCATCGATGTCTCCGATGAGTTCCTCGGCCATGTCCTCGACGGTCACCACCCCGGCGAACCCGCCATACTCGTCGATCACCAGCGCCATTTCCTCTTTCGCCGCGGAAAGCTGGGCCAGGACGTCGGGTAGCGCCATGGTGGTGGGGACGACGACTGCCGGGCGGCTCAGCGATTCGGCAGTGCCCACAGCGGGCGCGTCGAGCAGGTCGTGCAGGTGTACAACTCCGACCAGATCATCTGTCGATGCGCCTAGGACCGGATAGCGGGTGTGACCGCGTGCCATCTTCGCTATGACTGCATCAGCGGCGTCGCCCTGATTGACGAAGTCGACCCGGGCCCGCGGGATCATGGCGTGCTCAGCGGTGCGCGTCGGGAAATCGAGGATCCGGTCCAGCAGTGTCGACAACTCTGCGGGGAGCTCCCCGGCTTCGCGCGATTCGGCCACGATGTGTTCAAGATCGCGGACAGTGGCCGAATGTTCGACATCATGAACGGGCTCGATCTTCAAGGTCCGCAAGAGCAGGTTCGAGGAGGCATCGAATAACTTGATCAGCCACCCGAACAGGCTGAGGTACAGCGTGGTGGAAAACGCCAGGCGCCGCGCGACGGGTTCGGGCCGGGAGATGGCGAGGTTCTTGGGGAAGAGCTCACCGAAGACCATCTGCACGACCGTGGAGAACACCATCGCCAGCACGGTCCCGACCGCCACACCGACCGCGATCGGCACCCCCACTCCGCCGAGAAGGTCGCCCAAACCACGGCCGATCAGTGGTTCGGCAACATAGCCGACCAACAGGCCGGTCACCGTGATGCCCAGTTGGGCGCCCGACAGCATGAACGATGTGCGGCGGGTGACGGTGAGTGCCCGGGCGGAGGCGGCGTCGCCGGATTCCGCACGGGCCTTCAACCGAGACCGGTCCACCGCCATGTAGGCGAACTCTTGAGCCACGAAGTAGCCGGTCAGGGCGGTGATAGCCAACACGACCACGATGCCGAGGCCGATCCCAAGGATCGTCAACACGGGCTGGCGCTGAGCAAATGTCCGCTGACTCGGCCGGGCGCTCGTCTCGGGCGTCGCATGAGTCTTTCGTTATCGGGAACAGGGGTCATGTACTTCGTACGTTACTACGAACCCCAACGTCGAGAAGTTCCCGAGGGCGCTTTCCGTCCCGCGGCGGGTGGCCCGGCAAAACGAAAACCCGCCTCTGAACTCATCAGAAGCGGGTTTCCGAATCGGGGTGGCTGACGGGACTCGAACCCGCGACAGCCAGGATCACAACCTGGTGCTCTACCAACTGAACTACAGCCACCATTGCCGCGTACTGCGACCTGTCGATTCTAGCCGCTTTCGGGTGTCGCGGCCGAATCGGTACCCGGCCCTGTCCCGCCAAGTGCGTCCAATGTGGCTACCGTCTCGGCGATCTCGCTGGTAGATGGACCCGGCGGCGCAACGAAGGCAGTCCGGCGGTAGTACTGCAGTTCCCGGATGGACTCCTGGATGTCGGCCAGCGCCCGGTGCGACAGGCCTTTTTCCGGTTGTCCGTAGTAGATCCGGGGATACCAGCGCCGGCACAACTCCTTGATGGAGCTGACGTCGATCATCCGGTAGTGCAGGAAGTTGTCCAGGGTCGGCATGTCCCGAGCGAGGAAACCGCGGTCGGTGGCGATTGAATTCCCGGCCAGGGGAGCGGTCTTGGGGGATTTGACGTGGCCGCGGATGTAGTCCATCACCATCTGTTCGGCGGTGGCCAGGTCGATGGTCGAGGCGCGGACCTCCTCGACGAGTCCGGAGCGGTTGTGCATCCGGGCGACGACCTCGACCATTCCGTCCAGCGCACCGTCATCGGCGTGGATCACCACGTCGATACCGTCGCCGAGCACATTAAGGTCGGCATCGGTCACCAACGCCGCGATCTCAATGAGCCGGTCCGAACCCAGGTCGAGGCCGGTCATCTCACAGTCGATCCATACCAATTCATCGCGCACAGCGCTCAACAGTAAGCCCAACCGACCAAGTAGTGTCTTACCGGCCGAAGGGCTCCACCACGCAGACACGAAAGGGTGCTCGCCATGACGGAATCGCCAGCGACTCCTGCCCAGCAGATCGCGGCCGGCTACGTCACCACCGGGCAGGCACTGGAGCTGGGCTCGGTCCTGGTGGGAGGTGAGGTCGACCCGTCGGCTCAGATCCGGATCCCGCTGGCGATGATGAACCGGCACGGTCTGATCGCCGGCGCCACCGGCACCGGCAAGACCAAGACGTTGCAGGTCATTGCCGAGCAGCTTTGCGCCGCGGGCGTGCCCGTGTTGATGGCCGACTTCAAGGGAGATCTGTCTGGGCTGTCCCGGCCGGGTGAGCCCGGCGAGAAGATCGCCGAACGAGCCAAGGATACCGGCGACCAATGGGCGGGAACTCCCTATCCTGTCGAATTCGTGTCGCTGGGCACCGGCGGTATGGGCGTGCCGGTGCGCGCCACGATCTCCGCGTTCGGGCCCATCCTGCTGTCGAAGGTGTTGGGGCTCAACCAGAATCAGGAGTCGACCCTCGGGCTGATCTTCCATTACGCGGATCAGCAGGGTCTGCCCTTGCTGGATCTGAAGGATCTGCGGTCGGTGATCACCTTCCTGACCAACACCGATGAGGGTAAGGCCCAGCTGAAGGCCCTCGGGGCGGTGTCGAGCCAGACCGCCGGGGTGATCCTGCGCGCGCTGGTCAACCTGGAGGCCGACGGCGGGGACACCTTCTTCGGTGAGCCGGAGCTCGATCCGGCCGACCTGCTGCGCGTCGACGCCAATGGCCGGGGAACGATCACGCTCTTTGAGGTTGGCGAACAGGCCGCCCGTCCGGTGATGTTCTCGACCTTCCTGATGTGGGTGCTGGCCGACCTGTTCAACTACCTCCCCGAGGTCGGCGACATCGACAAGCCGAAACTGGTGTTCTTCTTCGATGAAGCGCACCTGTTGTTCAAGGACGCCTCCAAGGCATTCATGGACCAGGTCGAACAGACCGTCAAGCTGATCCGGTCCAAGGGTGTCGGGGTGTTCTTCTGCACCCAACTGCCCACCGATGTGCCCAACGCGGTGCTGTCCCAACTCGGCGCCCGGGTCCAGCACGCATTGCGCGCGTTCACCCCGGACGACCAGCAGGCGCTGTCCAAGACGGTTCGCACCTATCCCAAGACCGAGTTCTACGACCTGGCAACGGATCTCACCGCACTCGGGATCGGTGAAGCCATCGTCACGGTGCTGTCCGAGCGCGGCGCCCCCACCCCGGTCGCCTGGACCCGGTTGCGCGCGCCCCGGTCGCTGATGGACACCATCGGCCCGGACTACATCAAGGCCGCCGCCCAGGCCAGCCCGCTGTTTCTCAAGTACGGGCCGACGGTGGACCGCGAGTCCGCCTACGAGATGCTGGCGGCCAGGATGGCGCCTCCGCCCTCGGCGGCCGCCGACGAACCGATAGACCTGCCGCCGATCCCGATCGGCATCGAGGTTCCGCCGATGCCCGCCCCGGTGGAGCGGGCCGAGCCCGGAATGCTCGAGAAGATGATGGACAACCCGGCGTTCAAGAGTGCGATGCGCTCGGCGGGGACCGTGATTGGCCGGGAGGTCACCCGGAGCATCTTCGGGACGGGCCGCCGGAGGCGCTAGGCCGCTGACATCAGGCTCGTACGCATAAGGACACTGGTCTTACCACTTGACCTATAGCCGCCCGGATGGCACCCTGCGGATATGGCACTGCAGCCGGTCACCCGGCGATCGGTCCCCGAGGACGTCTTCGAGCAGATCCTTGCCGAGGTCCTCAGCGGCGAGATGCAGCCCGGCGAGTCGCTGCCCAGCGAAC
>JBFYOR010000346.1:0-3745 GCA_041303695.1 Mycobacterium sp.
GTTATCCACAGGCCGGCTGACGACTGGCTACCGCCACGGCACGGTCAGCGGCAGCCTCGCCGGGATGAACAGCGATGCCGTCGAGATGATCAGCCGCGGAGGCGGCCTGGCTACCACCGCCGACCTGCTCACCGTGATGACCCGCCAGCAGATGGATGTACAGGTCCGCAAAGGCAACCTGATCCGGGTGTGGCGCGGCGTGTACGGCGTTGCCGAACCCGACCTGCTGATGCGGTTGCGCGGGCTGGACCTGCTGGTCGGCGAGCATGCCGTCGCGTGCCTGCACACCGCGGCGCAGCTCTACGGATTCGGCACAGAGAACAGCGGCGCGGTGCATGTCCTCGATCCGGGCATTCGGCTACGGCCCACTACGGGCCTCGTCGTGCATCAGCGCAAAGGCGCACCGCTGCAATGTGTTTCGAGCCGCCACGCGACGTCACCGGCCTGGACGGCGGTGGAGGTTGCCCGCCAGCTGCGACCACCGCGGGCCCTGGCCACCCTCGACGCCGCGCTGCACTCCCGGTGGTGCACCCCGGCGGACCTTGCCGCGGCCGTGGACAGGCAGCGCGGCAGGCGCGGCATCGTCGGCGTCCGCAACCTGCTGCCTATCGCCGACGGTCTGGCGGAGTCGGCGATGGAGAGCGAGGCGCGGCTGGTCATGCTCGAGCACGGCCTACCGCGTCCTGAACTGCAACACCTGATCCACGGCCGGCACGGGGAATGCTGGCGGGTGGACTTCGCCTGGCCGGAAGCCCGGGTTGCGGCCGAGTACGAAAGCGTCGAATGGCACGCCGGACGCACGGAGATGCTCAACGACAAGGTGCGGTTCGCCGGCGTGCAGGACGTCGAGTGGATAGTCATTCCGATCGTCGTCTCCGATGTGCGACGCACCCCGGACCGGATGTGCGACCGCATTCGCCGCCATCTGGACCGCGCAGCCCTTCTTCCCTGACCGCGAGCAGACACAAACTCGCACGATCCGACCCCAATTCATTCGAGTTTTCGTCTGCTCGCGGGGAGAACAGGGCCACTCGCGGGGAGAACAGAGCCACTCGCGGGGAGAACAGAGCCATTTGGGGTTCGCGGGGGCGCCACGCTACGATCACGGGGTTCCACCGAAGACCGTTGGTCACCAAGCGATTGGTTGAAGGTTCCGGGTTATCCGGACGGCCCACGCAGGAGGACGAGGCACAGCCGCGCTACGAGTGAATGCGGCATTTTCACGCCCCGGCCGTCTGCGCCGGGGCGTTCGTCATTTCACGGGCACTTTGCGCCAAGGGCCAACGCAATTCGGTGGTGCACACGACAACCACCGAGGAGGCATGCATGGCCAAGGCTGACAAGGCCACCGCGGTCGCCGAGATCACCGAGCAGTTCAAGTCCTCGACGGCCAGCGTGGTCACCGAGTACCGCGGTCTGACCGTGGCCAACCTGGCCGAACTGCGTCGCTCCCTGAGCGGCACCGCCACCTACACCGTCGCCAAGAACACGCTGATCAAGCGTGCGGCGGCGGAGGCCGGGATCGAAGGGCTCGACGACCTGTTCGTCGGTCCGACCGCTATCGCGTTCGTCGAGGGCGAAGCCGTCGACGCTGCCAAGGCGATCAAGAAGTTCGCCAAGGACCACAAGGCGCTCGTCATCAAGGGCGGCTACATGGACGGTCACGCGCTGACCGTCTCCGAGGTCGAGCGCATCGCCGACCTCGAGTCGCGCGAGGTTCTGCTGGCCAAGCTGGCCGGCGCGATGAAGGGCAACATGGCCAAGGCCGCCGGACTGTTCAACGCTCCGGCGTCGCAGTTCGCCCGGCTCGCCGCCGCGCTGCAGGAGAAGAAGGCCGGCGAGACCGCCGCTTAAGCACCATCCCGAAACACGAAAAATCTAGGAAGGAAACACCTCATGGCAAAGATGAGCACCGACGACCTGCTCGACGCGTTCAAGGAAATGACCCTGCTCGAGCTCTCCGAGTTCGTGAAGAAGTTCGAAGAGGTCTTCGAGGTCACCGCCGCTGCCCCGGTCGCCGTCGCGGCTGCCGGTGGCGCTGCCCCGGCCGCTGAGGCAGCCGAGGAGCAGTCCGAGTTCGACGTCATCCTCGAGTCGGCCGGCGAGAAGAAGATCGGCGTGATCAAGGTTGTCCGCGAGATCGTCTCGGGCCTGGGCCTCAAGGAGGCCAAGGACCTCGTCGACGCCGCCCCCAAGCCGCTGCTCGAGAAGGTCGCCAAGGAGGCCGCCGAGGACGCCAAGGCCAAGCTCGAGGCCGCCGGCGCGACGGTCTCCGTCAAGTAGGCACTTCGGCGTTTTCGCACCGCGAATTCGCTGCGAATCCCCCGCGGACCCACCGGGTCCGCGGGGGATTTCGTTATGGGCCACAAACGACGAATACCGCCAAACGGTGTGCGCTACAGTGACTCAAACCACAGGTGTATGTCCTGTGCGGAAACGTGTGGCCGGAAGGATTGCCGTGGGTATCGCTATCGAGGTCGAGAACCTGTCCAAGGCGTTCGGATCCCAGCAGATCTGGGAGGATGTGACGCTGACGATTCCCGAGGGCGAGGTCAGCGTCATCCTCGGCCCGTCCGGTACCGGCAAGTCGGTGTTCCTCAAGTCGCTGATCGGCCTGCTGCGCCCCGAGCGCGGCAAGATCATGATCGACGGCACCGACATCATCCAGTGCTCGGCCAAAGAGCTTTACGAGATCCGCACCCTGTTCGGCGTGATGTTCCAGGACGGCGCGCTGTTCGGCTCGATGAACATCTACGACAACACCGCCTTCCCGCTTCGCGAGCACACCAAGAAGAGCGAAAGCGAAGTCCGCCAGATCGTCATGGAGAAGCTCGAGATGGTGGGCCTGCTCGGGGCCGAAGGCAAGTTCCCCGGCGAGATCTCCGGCGGTATGAAGAAGCGCGCCGGGCTGGCCCGCTCGCTGGTGCTCGACCCGAAGATCATCCTCGTCGACGAGCCGGACTCCGGTCTGGACCCGGTGCGTACCGCCTACCTGAGCCAGCTGCTCATCGATATCAACGCCCAGATCGACGCCACCATCCTCATCGTGACGCACAACATCAACATCGTGCGCACCGTGCCGGACAACATCGGCATGCTCTACCGCAAGCACCTGGTCATGTTCGGCCCGCGTGAGGTTCTGCTGACCAGCGAGGAGCCGGCCGTCAAGCAGTTCCTCAACGGCCGGCGCATCGGCCCGATCGGCATGTCCGAGGAGAAGGACCAGGCCACCGCGGCCGCCGAGGCCGCAGCCATGGAGGCCGGTCAGGGCGACGGCGGCCTGGAGGAGATCGAGGGCGTGCCCCCGCAGCTCGTCACCACCCCGGGGATGCCCGAGCGTAAGGCCGTCGGCCGTCGTCAGGCCCGCGTCCGCGAGATCCTGCACACCCTGCCGCCCAAGGCGCAGGAAGTGATCCTCGACGATCTCGAGGGCACCCACAGGTTGCCGACGCATACCCTGCCCACCTAAACCGGCACCCGGCGCTCCCACCCGCAGCGGGCCCACTTCCGAATGGCCGCTGACCAATTCGTGACGCGATCGGTGCGTTCGCCGGTTTGCTGAACCTGCCCGCAGGTGTCGGGGTACCGTTTGCCCATTCGTAAATGTTGGGCCGACGCGTGGAGGCAGTACGTACATGGGTGATCGACGGGTTTTGCTGGGGACAAGCGCTGTTCTGGTCGGGCTGGGTTCGGCTCTGATCTCCGGGACGGCGGTCGCGGCCGCCGAGACCGGCGAGGCCGACAC
>JBFYOR010000347.1:0-2834 GCA_041303695.1 Mycobacterium sp.
CAGGTGTGTTCCCGGTGCGGGGCGCGATGGAATGTGCGCGACCGCCAACGGGAGTGGTGCCCACGGTGCCACGGCGCCCTGCTCGCCCCGTCGGATCAGCCGGTTTCTCGCCCAGTCAGCCAGCCCCCGGGGCGGCCCTCCTCGCCGCAACCTGCCGCGGGACGGTTGCCGTCCACCTACCGCTGGATCGCGGTGCGGCCCGGACCGCCGCCGGCACCCCGCCGCCGGCCCCGTCCGCTGAGTCCGACACCGCGCTACCAGAGCATCCCCCGTTGGGGTCTGCTCGACCGGATTCTGCCGCCGTCCGCCCCCGGCGACGAGGCGACGAGGAAGAGCCCGTCACCGAATGTCGTACGCGGTGCCCTGCTGGCCACGTCGGCGATATTCGCGTTGGCGGCGGCCGCGCACGTCCTGCGTTACCTGCTGCTGCTGATCAACCGCACCACCCTGCTGCCCCCGGTCATCGCCATCGGTGCGCTGCTGATGGGCGTGCTGATCAGCCTCGCGGCGATCGTCGCGGTCATGATCACCGCCGCGGTCATGACGTCGTGGCTGATCGCCCGCCGGGCCGCGGCTTTCGGCCAGCACGGTCAGCCCGACCCGCGGCCGGAGTGGGCGCTGTGGGCGGGTTGCATGATTCCGGTCGTCAATCTGGTGTGGGCCCCGGTGTTCCTGATCGAACTGGCCCATGCCGAGCGCATCCAGGGCCGACAGCGCGGCCCGATTGCGCTGTGGTGGATCGCCTGGATTGTCTCGACCGGGGTCTCGGCGTGGGCCATCTGGACCAGTCGAGCCACCGAGGCCCAGGCGGTCGCAGACAACACCGTCACGATGATCATCGCCTACCTGGCAGGTCTGGCCGTGCTGCTGCTGCTGTGGCGGGTGCTTGACGGGTTCGTCCGCAAGCCGGTGGACCGGCCGCAGCATCATTGGGTGATCGTCCCCGCCGAGTCAGCCGACGCGCCGCGGCCACCGGACGGCACCGCCGCCGAGTCCGTGGAACCCGAGGAAACGCCCTCGGTTGTTGAGTCCAGGGACCGGGAACCGGCAGCATAGGCTCATGTCGATGGCCGCCGCAGCGCACGGGGCGCACCCCTTCGTGGTCGCTCACCGTGGCGCGTCGGCAGACCGTCCCGAACACACCCTGGCCGCCTACGAACTGGCCTTGCGAGAGGGTGCCGACGGCGTGGAGTGCGACGTTCGCCTCACCCGTGACGGACATCTGGTGTGTGTCCATGACCGCCGGGTGGACCGTACGTCCACCGGGACGGGTTTCGTCAGTGACCTGACGCTGGCGCAGCTGCGTCAATTCGATTGGGGCGCATGGCATGGCATCTGGCGGCCCCAGTCGGGCGCCGGCGACACCGGACTGTTGACTCTTGAGGATCTGGTGAAGCTGGTTCTCGACTGGCACCGGCCGGTCAAGATCTTCATCGAAACCAAACATCCGGTGCGCTACGGGGCACTGGTGGAGAGCAAGGTGCTTGCGCTGCTCAACCGCTATGGCCTGGCCGCGCCGCCGTCAGCGGATCTTTCCCGTGCGGTGGTGATGTCCTTCTCCGCCGCCGCGGTCTGGCGCATCCGACGCGCGGCACCGCTGCTGCCGACCGTCCTACTCGGCGAAACCTCCCGCTACCTGGGTGGCAGCGCAGCGACCACGGTTGGTGCCACTGCCGTCGGCCCGTCCATCGCGACACTTCGCGAGCACCCCGAGTTGGTGGACCGCGCCGCCGCGCAGGGTCGCGCGATGTACTGCTGGACGGTCGACCACTACGAGGATGTCGAGTTCTGTCGTGACCTCGGGGTGGGGTGGATCGCCACCAACCATCCCGGCCGCACCAAACAGTGGCTGCAGAACGGGTTGACCGGCGCCGGACGGGATTGACAGCCGATCACGGCTGGCCGTCGAGGACCAGTTGCGGGATGGGCGAATCGGTCCGCAGGGCGTCGAACAACGCATCGGCCGCCGCGGAGTCCCAGATCACCACCGCCCCCGAATCGTTGCCGGTGAATTCGCCGATCGGCACGGTCAGGGTGCCGGCTGCCCCGCGCAGTTCCCACCCCAGGCGTGCGAGGTTCCAGACGTGGGAGTCCCAGTCGACGGTCAGCGCCGAGACGGCGGCGTGCGGTACCGCGTACCAGCGCCACGGGTTGAGCCAGACCGTCGCACTGCCCGCCCGGTGCAGCATGGCCGCCATGAACTCGCGTTGATGGACCATCCGATCCAGGTCAGCTCGCGGGGTGGCGCGGCTGCGGACGTAGCCCAGGGCATCGGGGCCGTCGAGGGTCTGGCAGCCCGCGGCCAGGTCGATGCCGGCCAACGGGTCGTTGATCGGTTCGGTTGGGCATACCTCGACGCCGCCGAGGGCGTCGACGATCCCGCCGAAGCCGGCGAAGCCGATCTCGACGTAGTGATCCAGATGTAGGCCGGTGGCCTCCTCGACGGTCTGGGCCAGCAGGGCTGGACCGCCTTCGGCGAATGCCACGTTGATCTTGTCCATGCCCCAGCCCGGGATGTTGACGTAGGAGTCACGGGGGATCGAGACCATCGTGGTGGGTTCGGCTGAGGAGATGGCGGGAATGTGGACCAGCAGGATGGTGTCGGTGCGGCCATTGCCGACCTCGCCCCCGGTGGACAACTCGGCCTGCTGCTGTGCTGTCAGGTCCACTCGGCTGTCCGAGCCCACCAGCAGCCAGTTGGTGCCGCTGGCGGCAACCGGCCGACCGTCGTAATCGCTGAACACCGCTACCCGGCGCAGCGACCCCTCGATCCAGATCGAGGTGCCCAGTGTCGCCGTTGTGAGGACGAGTCCAAGGGCCAGGACGCACAAGAC
>JBFYOR010000348.1:0-6604 GCA_041303695.1 Mycobacterium sp.
TGGGTGCGATCACCGACCACATCAATCCGTGCGTCAGCGCACATAACACCCGCCCGAGCGCCAGCACGGCGAATGTCGGCGCCAGCGCCGAGATGAGCTGGGAAACGGTGAGGCAGATCAGAGTGAAGATCAGTGTCCGCCGCCGCGGCCAGGCTGAGGTCACCCGCACCAGTGGCACCGTGGCCACTGCCGCGACCAGTGCGTAGCTGGCCAGCAATGTGCCCACCATGGCCTCGCTGACGCCGAGGTCCGCCGCAATCGCCGGCAGCGCCCCGACGGGCATGATCTCGGCGGTGACGTAGACGAAGGCCGCAGCAGCAAGCACCGCCATCGAGAGCGTGACCCGCGGGGTCCATGGACCGGAGCGTGGCTCGGCGGCGACTGTCATAGGTATGGCCCGGTCGGCACACCAAGAGTATGGGCGCGTCCCGCAGGACAGAACCGCCCGGCACGCCCGGAGACAGGTTGGAACGGGGCAAGACGCCTCGTCGGTTCAGGAACGCACCAGCCGGGCGATGGCCGCTGACGCCTCCGCCAGCTTTCGCTCGGCTTCCTCGCCGCCCTCGGCGACGGCGTGGCTCACGCAGTGATTGAGGTGTTCCTCCAACAAGCCGAGCGCCACCGACTGCAGCGCACTATTGACGGCGCTGATCTGAGTGAGGATATCGATGCAGTACTTCTCCTCGTCGATCATCCGGGCGATGCCACGGACCTGGCCCTCGATACGGCGGAGCCGCTTGGCATAGTTGTCCTTGTCGGCCGAATAGCCCTGTGCGCCGGTCAACTCAGGTCCCCATTCCCGCCAGTATCTGCTTCATCTGGTCTATCTCGGCCTGCTGCGCGGTGACGATGGCCCGGGCCAGACCGACCATATCGACATTGCTGCCGTCGGCGATCTCGACATTGGCCATCTCGATGGCGCCCTCATGGTGTCCGATCATCGACGTCAGCCACAGCGAGTCGAACTCGGCGCCCTTGAGCGCCTCAAGCCTGACCATCGTGTCCTCGTCCACCATCCCCGACATGGTCATCCCGTGCGCGCCCTGATGAGGCATCTCGGAGGAGTCCACCTCCCACTGGGCCAGCATCGCCTTCATGGCGTTGATCTCGGGTTGCTGCTGGCCGGCGATCATGGCGGCCAACTGCTGCACCTGCGGGTTCGTCGACCGGTCCGGCACCAGGGCGGCAAGTTCGACGGCCTGCCGGTGGTGCGGGATCATCATCTGGGCGAACATCACATCGTCGGTGTTGTGACCCGACTCCACACTGGCGGACGCCGCCGGGGAGTCGGGAGCGCCGCGATCCTCATTGGTGGTGCCGCAGGACGACAGGGCGATAGCGGTGGCGGCCGCGGCCAGTACCGCGGCGATGCCCTTGGCGGGAAATGTCATGACCGCACTGTACTGCATACCCCAAGGGGGTATGTAAGGCGATTTGGGTGCCCACCCCGGGCAGGTCATAATTGTCCTCGTGAGCGACACCCCCGATATCAAGCCACGCAGCCGCGACGTCACCGACGGCCTCGAGAAGGCAGCCGCACGCGGCATGCTCCGCGCCGTGGGAATGGGCGACGAGGATTTCGTCAAGCCCCAGATCGGTGTCGCCTCGTCGTGGAACGAGATCACCCCCTGCAACCTGTCATTGGACCGGCTGTCGGACGCCGTCAAGGAAGGTGTCTTCGAAGCCGGCGGCTTTCCGATGAAGTTCGGCACCATCTCGGTGTCCGATGGCATCGCAATGGGCCACGAAGGTATGCACTTCTCGCTGGTCTCGCGCGAGGTCATCGCCGACAGCGTGGAGACCGTCATGCAGGCCGAGCGGATGGACGGCATGGTGATGCTGGCCGGCTGCGACAAGTCACTGCCCGGGATGCTGATGGCAGCCGCCCGACTGGACCTCTCCGCGGTGTTCCTCTACGCCGGGTCCATCCTGCCGGGCTGGGCCAAGATGCCCGACGGCTCCGAGCGCGAGGTCACCATCATCGATGCGTTCGAGGCGGTCGGTGCCTGTGCGCGCGGCCTGATGTCCCGGGCGGACGTCGATGCCATCGAGCGCGCCATCTGCCCGGGCGAGGGCGCCTGCGGCGGCATGTACACCGCCAACACCATGGCCAGTGCGGCCGAAGCGCTGGGCATGTCACTGCCCGGCAGCGCCGCCCCGCCGGCCCCCGACCGGCGTCGGGACGGGTACGCGCGCCGCAGTGGTATGGCCGTGGTGGAACTGCTACGCCGCGGCATCACCGCCCGCGACATCCTCACCAAGGAGGCGTTCGAGAACGCCATCGCGGTGGTCATGGCCTTCGGCGGGTCCACCAACGCCGTCCTGCACCTGTTGGCCATCGCGCACGAGGCTCAGGTGGAGTTGTCGCTGGCCGACTTCACCCGGGTCGGCGCCAAAGTGCCGCACCTCGCCGACGTCAAACCGTTCGGCAAGAACGTCATGACCGACGTCGACCGCATCGGCGGCGTGCCGGTGATCATGCGGGCGCTGCTGGATGCCGGACTGCTGCACGGCGACACCCTGACCGTCACCGGCAAGACCATGGCGGAGAACCTCGCTGACATCAATCCGCCGGATCTCGACGGCAAGGTGCTGCGGGCGATGAACAACCCGATCCATCCCACCGGCGGCATCACGATCCTGCATGGCTCGCTGGCCCCGGAAGGTGCGGTGGTCAAGTCCGCCGGCTTCGACGCCACCATCTTCGAAGGCACCGCAAGGGTTTTCGACGGCGAACGGGCTGCCATGGATGCCCTCGAGGATGGCACCATCGTCGCCGGCGACGTGGTGGTCATCCGCTACGAGGGCCCCAAGGGCGGTCCCGGGATGCGCGAGATGCTCGCGATCACCGGCGCCATCAAGGGCGCGGGCCTGGGCAAAGACGTCCTGCTACTGACCGACGGCCGGTTCTCCGGAGGCACCACCGGGCTGTGCGTCGGACACGTCGCACCCGAGGCCGTCGACGGCGGCCCGATCGCATTCGTCGTCGATGGTGACCGCATCCGACTCGATGTGGCCAACGGCACGCTGGACGTCCTGGTCGACCCGTCCGAAATCGACCTGCGCCAAATCGGTTTCGAGCCGCCGCCGCCGCGCTACACCACCGGCGTGCTGGCCAAGTACCGCAAGCTGGTCGGCTCAGCCGCCCACGGCGCGGTCTGCGACTAAGTTCCCGGAGCCAGTGGATCGGGCGTGCGGATCGCTGGACTCCAACCGCGCTCAGCCGCAACGTCTTCGAGCGAGGTGCGCATCCGCCATTGGCGCAACCGGCATTTCGCGCTGGATCGTACTGGATCGTAAATTTTGTCAGACACCGTTGCGATGATGGGGTCATGTCATCGGCCGCATCTCCGGACGTCGCGGAACTCCTTCCCGGCGAGCGGCTTGAGGCGCTCTTCGCCGAGTTGGCGGAGCTGACCGGTCAGCGCAACGCCATTGATGGCCGCATCGTGGAGATCGTCGCCGAGGTCGATCGCGACGAGTTGTGGGGCAACACCGGGGCCCGGTCGGTGGCGGCACTGGTGGCCTGGAAGACCGGGTGTTCATCGGCGAATGCGAGGTCGATCGCCACCGTGGCGCACCGACTGCAGGATTTTCCCCGCTGCACCCAGGGCATGCGGGAGGGCCGGCTGTCGCTGGATCAGGTCGGAGTCATTGCGCAGGGCGCCGGCGACGGCTCCGATGAGCACTACGCTGAGCTGGCATCGGTCGCCACGGTCAATCAACTGCGCACCGCCGTCAAGCTCGAACCACGCCCCGACCCCGACCGCCGGCCCGAACCTGAACGCTCGATCTCCACACACAGCGACGAGCGGTTCAGCTACTGGCGGATCAAACTCCCGCACCTGGAGGCGGCGACGTTCGACGCGGCCCTGGCATCGCACCGAGACGCGCTGATCGCGCAGTGGAAGCACGACCGCGGCGATCGCGACAACACAGCCGATCCGGTGCCGCCGATCCCGGACACCGTCGATGCGTTCCTGAGTCTGGTCGAGGCGGGTTGGGACGCTGACGCGACCCGACGGCCACACGGGCATCAAACCACCGTGGTGGTGCATGTCGACGTCGACAAGCGCGCCGCTGCCTACCATCTCGGGCCGCTACTCGGCGACGCCGAACGCGGCTACCTGACCTGCGATGCCACCTGCGAAGTGTGGTTTGAACGCGATGGCGAGGTCATCGGCGCGGGGCGGGCGACCCGGGTGATCAACCGGCGCCTTCGCCGCGCCCTGGAGCACCGCGACCACGCGTGCGTCGTTCCCGGTTGTGGGGCCACCCGCGGTCTACACGCCCACCACATCCGGCACTGGGAAGACGGCGGCCGCACCGACCTGGCCAACCTCGTGTTGTTGTGCCCCTACCACCACCGGCTTCACCATCGCGGCGGCATCACCGTCGCCGGCACCGCCTCCGACCTGACCGTCACCGACAGCGACGGGCGAGCACTGTCCGACGCAGCGCTGGCGCATCCACCGGCCACACCACCACCCGCGGTGGCACCATGCCCCGGACCCACCGGCGAACGCGCCGACTGGTGGTGGTACCAACCCTTCCAGCCCCAACCACCACCGACGAACAACTAGTTCGCGGCCGACCGCGCGGCTGACCGCCTGGGGGCCGACGAACCGGCGTCCTGACGGGCCGACCGGTGCACCGCCACGGCCCGCGGCGCCGCCGCCTCGCTGCTCTCCGCAGCCGGGGCACTGACCGCCGCCGCACCGCGAGCCTTGCGAGGCGATGCCACCGGCGCCGGGGAATCCACGGCGGCGACATCCACGCTGGCGACGTCCACGGGGTCGGTGACCACCTCGACGTCCGATCCCGGCGAGGTCGCGTCAGTCTGAACCGCCACAACCGCCTCGACGGCAGGCTCGTCGCCGACCTCAGCGACCGGCGGGGTGACGACCGTCGGGGCCGGTGCGACGGTCAGGACGGTCGTGGCTGCCGGATTGACGACGGAGGCCGGCGGGGTCTGCGGTGGCGCCGGCGGCACGAAGACGTCACGGAAGCCGGTGACCAGCGCTTGGAAAACGGCACCGGGAACCTGCAGCCACTCGGCCGCGGTCAGCGGGGCCACCGAGAGGAACGGCTCCGCAATAGAAGGCCTGAGGAAGCTTCGGTCGTAGGCGCTGTAGCCCAGTTGCGCGTAGGTCTTGGCGTCGGCGGTGTTGCACTTCACCGCACAAGTGCCCAGTTCGTCCGGGGTGATGACGTCGGAGTAGCCCGTGTTCACCAGAATCTCGAACGCCGGTTGCAGGGCGTCGGCGAACGGTGTACCCAGATCCCAGCCGAAGATCGCATTGAGGATCCGCGCGGGCAACCTCAACGGCTCGAGAATCGGCAGATCGTTGGGCAGCAGCGTGCCGTAGAAGCCCTTGCCGGGATCGACGACATCCAGACCGACGATCCGGTTGAGCAGGCCCAACAGGCTGGCCACATTGATGCCGAGCACCGTCGTGGTGGTCGGCACCGGATTGTTCGGATCGGTGGCGTCGACAAGGTGCAGATTGCTGTTGATACCGCCGAGCAGATTGGTCGGCAGCCCTGCGAACAGGGTGTTGAGCAGCGAGAACGGATTGAGCGTGACCGGGAAGTCCGACATCGGGTCATAGGCCCAGGTCAAGTCGACAGTGCCGGTGTTGAGCTTGGTGAGTCCGCCGGCGCCCTGTCTGACGCCCGGCCCGGGGACGGACGTGTCGACGCCGAAGATGTTCAGCAACGGAGCGAACCGGGCCTCGAAACCACCGGTGGGCCGCAGCGGATTCCGCAGCCAAAGCAGCAGTTGGTTGGTCTGGTTCGGGCGGCCGACACCGGGCTGGAAGGGCGTGTACCCGTTCGGTGGGATGCCCGTTTCCACCGCGCTGATCTGCGCGCGATACGCCTCGATGGCGTTGCGGGTGCCGATACCCGAACTCAGAACCGCCGGGAACTGGCCGGCGACCGCGCCGGTCAGGCTGTTGACCCGATCGTTGGTGTTGTACTGGATGCCGAGGGCGCCTGTCCGTCTCTTGAACGGAAACGCATTGATGGTGTTGTAGATGCCCTGGGTGTCGTACTCGATCGGCTGCAAATTCAGTGTCAGGAAGGCACCGTCCGGGGCGACAACCGGAATGGGCCCGAGGTCAAGCGGCCCGATCGACGTGATACCGAGGGCGGGCAGCAGATTGACCAGCGGGCCCGCGGTCAGAACCTGTTGATCGATATTCAGGGGGGCCGCGGTCGCCAACGGCGCCGATCCGACCGCCAGGCTGGCCGCCGTGGTCGCCGCCAGGCCCATAACCGCCAGCCTGGCCGCTGACTTACTCCCGCGCCGACGTTCGCGGGCACCTGTCTTAGCGGCCATATTCCGAGCCCTCCCCTACATCTTTTCAGCGGAATCTCAGGAAACATAGCAAACACCGTTGGGCACTGCGCCGTTTTGGGCCGCGACGACCCCGGACCGGATCCGAGCCCGGCAGTTGCCACGAAACGCACACCGGCGCACAGTGGCTAGCGTGACGACAACAGAGACCACGACCGCGCTGCGCATCTGTCCGCTCTGCGAGGCCACCTGCGGGTTGGTTCTCACCATCGACGGCGGTCGGGTGACCGCCGCGCGGGGCGA
>JBFYOR010000349.1:0-2872 GCA_041303695.1 Mycobacterium sp.
GAGCGGACCGGAGCGGGCTGGGGCCGATGCCGAGTTGACGGCCTCGGTGATTGAGCACCGGGCTACGGCCATGCGGCGCTACCGCGAGGACATCGTCGACATTCTCGGCGAGCCCAACGACGCCGCAGCGGTCGATCTGGGCCGATTGCTGTTGAGTCGGCGCACGATGAGCGCCACCATCGGACTGACCGGCAGCACCATCGCCTATGCGGCCGCCGCCGACGGCAGGCCGGTCTGGGCCAAACTCCTGGGCTTGCAACTGCCCGAGACCGGGGTCGCCGACCGGGTGGCGAGCAAGCGGACCGCGTTCGCAGCGCTGGGCGGATATCTGAGCACCCGGTCAATCACCGTGATCAACAGCCTGCGCACCGGCCTGGCGATGGCACTGGCGGTGGCTGTCACGTTCATCTTTCCCGTCCCGAATGCACCCTGGGTGGTGCTGGGCGCACTGACGGTGTTGCGCAGTAGTGCCTCGACGACCGGCACGACGGTGGTCCGGACGGTGGCCGGCACCACCGTCGGGATCATCATCGGGGCCTTGGTCATCGGCATCCTCGGCGTCGATCCGCCGGTGCTGTGGACGCTGCTGCCCCTGGTCGCCTTCGGTTCCAGTTACGTGTCGCGGGTCGGCTCGTTCATGGCCGGCCAGGCGATGTTCACCATGATGGTTCTGATCGTGTTCAACCTGATGCGGCCGACCGGCTGGCAGGTCGGCATCCTTCGGATCGAGGACGTCCTGGTGGGTGCCATGGTTGGGCTGGTGGTCTCGGTGCTGCTGTGGCCGCGGGGCGGGCCCGCCGCCGTCCAGCGGGCGATCGACGGCGCTCTCGGGGTCGGGTCGCGCTACCTGACCGCTGCGGTCACCCGGGTCACCCGGGGTGCGTCGGAGCAGTCCGATGACGCGGTGAGCGCGCTGAGCCGGGAGACGCTCGTCGCAGTGCGGACCTACGGCGACGCCGTCCGCGACTACCTCTCGGAGAACGCCGGGGCCATCGACACCGGGATGCTCGACGCCGCCAACCGGATCCCCCGGCTGCGCACTGCCGGGGACCTGATCGCCGACGTCGTCCCGCCTCCGCTGGGGGTGTATCCGCGAGCCCGCCGGGTGTTGGAAGCCCATACCGCTGCGGTGTGCCACAGACTCGAGACCGGCCCGACTGCCGCCGCACTGCCGGCGATCAGCGACGAGTTCATTCCCGCACTGCGCTCCGAAGCCCGAACCGGGAACCTCGCCGCGGCCGCGGCGCTACCACTGGTGACCGCAGCGGCCAATATCGGCGAGCTGGAACTCCTGTACTCCGCAGCCGACACCGAGCCTGCCCACTGAGGAGACCCCTCAGCCCAGCACCGCCTGCGCCGCCGCCCGCGCCTCCGCCGGCCCGGCGGTGGCCAGCACCGCCTCGGCGGCATCCCGGCACTGCTGCAGGCTCACCGTGGCGAGTTTGGCGCCGACCGGGGTGACCGCCGAGGCCGCCGCAGACAACGACGTCACGCCCAGTCCGGTCAGCACACACGCCAGTAACGGATCGGCGGCGGCCTCACCGCACACGCCGACCGGCTTACCGAAAGCCGCTCCCGCACGGGCCGTCTGCGCGACCAGGGCGATCACCCCCGGCTGCCACGGATCGGTGAGGGTGGCCAGATCCGCCGACATCCGGTCGGCCGCCATCGTGTACTGCGCAAGGTCGTTGGTACCGATGGACAGGAACTCCACGTGTTCGAGGATGCGGTCCGCCAACAGCGCCGCCGCGGGCACCTCGATCATCACGCCCGGATACAGATCACGCTCGCGGGCCAGGTCCGCGAAACGTCGCGCCTCCTGTGCGGTCGCGATCATCGGGGCCATCACCCACGGTGCGTTACCCGTTTGCGCGGCCGCCTCGGCGATCGCGTCGAGTTGGCGGGCCACCAGGTCGGCGTCGATCTGGATGATCCGGAACCCCCGCACGCCCAGCGCCGGGTTGGCCTCCTCCGGATTGGTGACGAACTTCAACGGCTTGTCCGATCCGGCGTCGAGTGTCCGGATCACCACCTTCTGGCCGGCGAAGGCCTCGAGCACCTCGGCGTAGATCGACGCCTGCTCCTTGACCGTGGGCTCGCTGTCGCGATCCAGGAAGCACAGCTCGGTCCGGAACAGCCCGACTCCCTCGACCGGTGACTGACGGGCGGCGCGGGCGGCGGACCCGTCGGCCACGTTGGCCAGAATCGAGACCGGATGGCCGTCGGACGTCGCACCCGGACCGGTCCAGCCCGCCATCGCCGCCGCCGCGACATCGGCCGTCGCGACCGCCGCCGCGGCGTCAGCCCGGTCGGGATCGACTGTGACGGTTCCTCGGCTGCCATCCAGCAGCACCATCGTCCCGACGCCCACATCATCGAGGCCGTGGACGGCGACCACGCACGGGATGCCCAACTGGCGGGCGATGATCGCGGTGTGGCTGGTCGGACCGCCCAACGTCGTGGCCAGCCCCACCACACGGTGCGGATCCAGACCGGCGGTATCGGCCGGAGCCAGGTCCTCGGCGCACAGGATCGACGGCTCAGCGGGCTCGGGTACGCCCGGCTCCGGCAGTCCGGCAAGCTCGGCAACGACACGGTCGCGAATGTCCTTGAGGTCGGTGACCCGCTCGGCCATCAGCCCACCCATCTTGGTGAACATCTCGATGAACTGCGCGGCCGCGTCGGCCGTTGCACGCACCGCGGGTCTACCCGCCTTGATCGCGTTCTCCGCCGAGGTCAACCAGGCCCGGTCCTGGGCCAGTTGCGCGGTGGCGGTCAGCACCTCCGAGGCGGGACCGCTGGCCGTCGCCGCGCGGTCGCGCAGGCGCTGCGCCACAACGGCGGCGGCGGCGGTAAACCGGTTCGCCTCGGC
>JBFYOR010000350.1:0-3163 GCA_041303695.1 Mycobacterium sp.
TGATGGCCGACTGGTGCTACGTCTGCGACTTCGACCACAAGATGGACAACATCGAGTTGCCGATCAAGGACCAGGGCATCGTCAAGACCCCGGTGCGGATCGGCCCGGACACCTGGATCGCGACCAAGGTCACCATCCTGCGCGGCACCACGATCGGCCGTGGCTGCGTGCTGGGTGCCCACGCTGTGGTCAAGGGCGACATCCCGGACTTCTCCATCGCGGTCGGGTCACCGGCGAAGGTGGTCAAGAACCGCAAGCTGGCCTGGGAGACCTCTGCCGCGCAGCGGGCCGAACTGGCCGCCGCGCTGGCCGATATCGAGCGCAAGAAGGCCGCCCGCTAGTCCGGGGATGCTCAGCGGTTCGGCAGCGGGTGTTCGGCGATAGGCCGGCGGGCATGCGGTTCCCGCCGGTGCCGTTTGGTGGCGCGATACACCTGTGCGGTGTCGGTGGCCACGGTGTGCCAATCGAATTCCGACGTGAGACGCTCGCGGGCGGCCACCGCGCGGCGCTGCGCGCCGGCCGGGTCGGAGAGCGCCGCGCTGACGGCGTCGGCCAGGGCGGTGACATCGCGGGGCGGGACGGACAACCCGGTCTCACCGTTGATCACCGCTTCGCCGAGACCGCCGACGTTGGTGGTCACCAACGGGGCGCCGGCGGCGGCGGCCTCCAGAGCGACGATGCCGAACGGCTCGTAATGGCTCGGTAGCACTGCCACGTCGGTGCGGTGCAGCAGCATCAGCAGCTCGTCGTGGTCCGCCCGGCCGAGGAATCGAACGGCTTTGACCACCTTGTGCTTTCGGGCCACCTCGACCAGCCGGTCCTGCTGGGTCCCATCGCCGGCGACGGTCAGCGTGGCGCCCGGATGGGTGCGTCGTATCCGCGGCAGTGCGGCGATCGCCTCATGCACACCCTTCTCGTACTCCAGCCGACCGAAGTAGAGCAACTCCGGCGGGCCGGCGTGCCGACGGCGCCGGGCGAACGGCCAACGGCTGGAGTCGATGCCATTGGGAATGACCGAGATCGGCGCCAGTCCGGGTCCGAACAGTTCGGAGACCTCATCGGACATCGACGCCGAGCAGGCGATCAGCGCATCGGATTCCCGTGCCAGCCAGGACTCCTGAGCGTGCACCTGGCGGCTGATGGCCCCGGAGACCCAGCCGGAGTGCCGGCCCGCCTCCGTTGCGTGGATGGTGGAAACGATTGGGATGTCGAAGAACTCGGCCAGTGCGATGGCCGGGTGGGCGACCAGCCAGTCGTGGGCGTGCACAACGTCGGGTGTCCAGTCGCCGTTCAGTCGCAGCCCGGCCCGGATCATGGCGTGGCCCATGGCCAGCGTCCAGGCCATCATGTCGGTGCCGAAGTCGAACTCGTGCGGGTCCTCGGCCGCGGCGATCACCCGGACACCCTCGCGCACCTCGTCGCCGGTGGGGTGGCTGGCCGGATCGGTACCCGCCTGCTGACGGGACAGCACCACCACCTCGTGACCATCGGCGGCCAGTGCGGTCGCCAGTTGGTAGACGTGCCGGCCGAGGCCGCCGACGATCACCGGCGGGTACTCCCACGACACCATCAGAATCTTCATCGGCGCAGCGCTCATCTGGGCAGCCGCCGGGCGTCCAGTGCGCCGAACAATCCGTCGGCGCGGTTCCAGCCCTCGGCCAGTCGCACCGCGGCATCCCGGCGCCCGGAGGCCAGGGCGTCGGCGATCTCCCGGGTGGCGTGCGCGTGCAGATGGGCGCGGTAGCGGGCGTAGTCGGCAGCGGAGTCCTTGCTGACCATGAAGGGCCAATCGCTGGAGACGGTGAGCAGTGTCTCGCGCAGGATCTGGTCGGCCACCAGATCGCGGGCCGGCGCCGAACGCCCCTGGGCCAGCGCCTTGTCGACGCACGCCAGTGCGGTGTCGACCACCTCGGCGTTGAGTGCCACCAGATCGGCGACCTGCTCGCCGGACCACACCTGCCAGTCCTTGCCCGAGCCCCAGGAACTCGGCGGAAGCTGCACCGGCGCACCGACGTACCCGTTGTCCAGGGCGTCGCTCAGCGTGCCGACCCGGATGCCGGCTTCGGGCAGCGCGCGCAGCAGCCGCTCCAGCCAGACCGGACCCTCGTACCACCAGTGCCCGAACAGTTCGGTGTCGAAGGCGGCCACCACGTGGGCGGGCCGGCCGATCCGCTCGGACTCGCTGATCAGCCGTCGGCGCACCAGGTCGACGAAGTCCGCGACGTGGGCGTCGACGGCGTGGTCGGCGCGCTGTGGGTCATAGGGCGCCTTGGCGGCGGACTCGACGCCCCGGCCGGTGACCCGGGCCGGCTTGAGGCCGGTGAGGTGGTCGTAGGTGTGGAAGTCGCGGTAGGCGGCGTGGCCGGGGTAACCGGACTTCGGCGACCAGACCCGGTAGCTGACCGCGAGATCGCGACCGAAGGCCACCACATCGGTGTCTCCGACGGGCCGGCCCAGTGCGGTGTCGCCGTGCAGCGACGGGCCGTCGACCATGAAGTGGCCGACCCCGGCGGCGGCATAGTCGTGTTCCATGCCGGGGGCGTAGGCGCACTCCGGCGCCCAGATGCCGGCCGGGGTCCTACCCAACCGCTGTCCGGCGTCGGCCAGGCCCTCGCGCAGCGCGAACTCGCGCAACCGGGGGTTCAGCAGTGGCTGGAACGGGTGTGCCAGTGGGCCGCCGAGCAGTTCCACGGTGCCGGCGTCGACGAGCTCGCGCAGCAGCGGGCTGGCGCCGTGGCGCCATCGCACCGAGAAGTCCTCCACCGCACGGGTGGCTTCGGCATACTCCCGAACGCCGAAGCGCCGCAACGCCTCCGGCGTGGTCGCGGTTCCGGCTTCCGCGCCGGTGGGAGTGTGCACGTTGGCGGCTTCCAGCGCCCGCAACTGCCAGTTGGCCAACCAGCGCCCCATACCGTCGAGGCAGTACGGATCATCGAGTTGCGCGGTCACCACCGGGGTCAGTCCCAGCGTGATCAGTCCCCGGCGGTCCTCGGCGGCCAGTGTCCGCAGCACCCGCAGCAGGGGCAGATACGACGCCGCCCACGACTGGTAGAGCCATTCCTCACCGACCGGCCACCGGCCGTGGTGGGCGAGCCAGGGCAGGTGGGTGTGCAGGACCAGACTGAACTGCCCGGGCACAGGTGGCGGCGACGCGCCCGTGAGC
>JBFYOR010000351.1:0-4771 GCA_041303695.1 Mycobacterium sp.
GATGGTGGGCTGGATCATCGCGAGGTTGGTCTTGCCGCACGCCGACGGGAACGCCGCGGCCACGTAGTACGCCTTGTCCTCCGGCGAGATCAGCTTGAGGATCAGCATGTGCTCGGCCAGCCAGCCCTCATCGCGGGCCATCACCGAGGCGATCCGCAGCGAATAGCACTTCTTGCCCAGCAGGGCGTTACCGCCGTATCCCGATCCGAAGCTCCAGATCTCGCGGGTCTCCGGGAAGTGGGTGATGTACTTCGTGTCACTGCAGGGCCAGGGAACGTCGGCCTGACCGGACTCCAGCGGAGCGCCGAGGGAGTGCAGCGCCTTGACGAAGAATCCGTCGTCGCCGAGTTTGTCCAGGGCGGCCTTGCCCATCCGGGTCATGGTGCGCATCGAGACCACGACGTACTCGGAGTCGGTGATCTCCACCCCGAGCTTCGGGTCCTCCGCGCCCAGCGGCCCCATACAGAACGGCACCACGTACATGGTGCGGCCGCGCATACAGCCGCGGTACAGCTCGGTCATGGTCGCCCGCATTTCATCGGGGGCCATCCAGTTGTTGGTGGGTCCGGCGTCGACCTCACGCTCGGAGCAGATGAAGGTGCGTGACTCGACCCGGGCTACGTCTGACGGTGTGGACCTGGCGAGGTAGGAGGTGGGCGCCTTGGAATCGCTGAGCCGGGTGAACGTTCCGGCCGCCACCAGGTGCTCGCAGAGCCGCTCGTACTCCTCCTCGGAGCCGTCGGCGAACACCACCCGATCCGGGCCGGTGAGCTCGGCGACCTCCCGGATCCAGGCAAGCAAGTCGGCGTGCTTGGTGGGTGCGCTGTCCAGACCGGGGATGGTCGCTGAGGTCATCGGTATCTCCCGCGTAGTTTTGCTGCCCGGAAAAGGCTCGTTCCGCTCGATCGCGGAGACAGCCATCCTCCTGATTGAAGATTAACGCGGGCCGCACTTCTGCTGTTAATCGGGAGTATGGCCGAGGCGACGCGGGGGCCGGTCCGAAACCGGGTCGGCGAATTCGGCGGCCAGCGCCGACTCGACTGCCAGCGCCCGGGTCAGCACCCGCTCCTGCAGGGCCACCCGCAGATTGGTGACCGCCTCGACCACCGCGCGCTCCGCTGCCGCTCGTTCGGTGAGCAGCCGGCGGGAACCGACCACCCAGGCCGTCAGCACCAGGCCGAGGGCCCCGCAGCCGACGGCCGCGGCCGCTGTCCAGTCCGGACGGAGGTCGGCGATGACCCGCCCGACCGTCATGGACACGCTGAAGCCGAATCCGATGCCCAGCAGGGCTGTCAGGCGGTTCTCCAGTACGGGCCGCCGGCGCGACGGCAGACACGCCGCGACGTCCGGCCCCGGCTGGTCGGCGACAGCGGCCGCGGTGATGCCCCCGGCCTGCGCCAGCTCGGCCAGCCGACGGTTCACTGCGTCGTCGAACTCGGTCGCCACCCGGAGCAGCTCCGCGTGGACCCGGCCCTCGAACTCGACCACTCCGCGACGGGACAGCTGCGCTGCCTCCCGACTCAGGTCAGCCCGCAGAGCCACACATGTCGTGCGGGCCCGGGTGCCGAGCTGCACCCGGACCAGCTGGGCCTGGCCGCGCACCAGAACACCCCTCGCCTGCCGGTTTCGGATTCTGGTGACGGCCAGGGGCCCGATGGGTTCCGATATCGGCTGAGGTGTCCCGCCGGCCTGCGCCCAGAGCCGGAGACAGCCCCGGGCGATGTCAGCCGCACAGCTGCGATGCAGGTCCGGCACCGGACCGTCGCCATAACGGTGCCACCGAACTGCCCGGCGCAGATGGTCGGCGACCCCGCCGGTCGTGTCGACCTCGACGCCGGCGGCGCGCATGACCTCGATTGCGGCGCCCATCCGGGCCATCACGACGGCATCGGTGGCCAGGAACTCCGCCCCTGGGCAGTCGGCGGCACCGGTGCGCAACGCCTGCGGCGGGCAATCGACCACGCCCGCCATGCTGGCAGCCACCGCGGTGCGGCGCGACTCACCCCAATCCCCCGCTGTTGGCATCGCGGCATTGGCAACTGTTGGGTATCAATCTGCATCGCGATGGGGGCGCGGTTGCGTTCATGGGCCACCATGGATCAATGCAGGCGCAGCGCGAACGTGGCTCGGCCACGCCCGAGGACGCGGCGCCGCCCCCGCGCCGGGTGACCAGCTTCCGGTCCCGGCGCGCGGCGCTCACCGAGGCGCAGCAGGAGGTCTGGGAGCGGCTGTGGCCGAGCATCGGCCGGCAGGCGCGAACCGATCCGGCGGATCCCGGGGACGCCCTCGACACCGCGGCCTGGTTCGGCCGCCGCGCCCCGCTGGTGCTGGAGATCGGGTGCGGCACCGGCACCTCGACGCTGGCGATGGCCCAGTCCGAACCGGATATCGACGTCATCGCCGTCGAGGTCTACCGCCGCGGACTCGCACAGCTGCTGAGCGCCATCGACCGCGAGAGCGTGCCGAACATCCGGCTGATCCGGGGCGACGGTATGGACGTGCTGGAGAGCCTGGTCGGTCCCGGCTCGCTGACCGGGGTACGGGTTTTCTTCCCCGACCCGTGGCCCAAGTCGCGACACCACAAACGCCGGCTGCTGCAACCGGCGACCGTCGCCCTGATCGCCGACCGGCTGCGGCCGGGCGGAGTGCTGCACGCGGCAACCGACCACGCCGGCTACGCCGAGCAGATCGCCGAGGTCGGCGATGCCGAACCATTGTTGCGACGGGTGCTCCCCGGCGAGCCGCTGCCGATCTCGTCGGACCGGCCGACCACCAAGTACGAGACCAAGGCCCAGCACGCAGGCAGTCCGGTGGCCGAATTCCTCTGGATCAGGCCTTCTCCGGTGCAGACCCCGGATATCGGTAACGGAGTGAGACACCCATGACCGTCATCGACGAGAGCGCTCCCGAGTCCCCGACGGCACCGCCGCAGCCGGATCTCGAACCGGCGGCCAAACGGGTACTGCTGATCTGGGACGCCCCCAACCTCGACATGGGACTGGGCGCCATCCTCGGTGGGCGGCCGACCGCGGCGCACCGACCCCGATTCGACGCACTCGGCCGTTGGCTGCTGACCCGGACCGCCGAGCTGGCGGCCGGACACCCGCAGACAACGGTCGAGCCCGAGGCGACCGTGTTCACCAATATCGCCCCGGGCAGCGCCGACGTCGTCCGCCCCTGGGTCGAGGCGCTGCGAAACGTGGGCTTCGCCGTCTTCGCCAAACCGAAGATCGACGAGGACAGCGATGTCGACAGCGACATGCTGGCCCATATCGCCCTGCGCCGCAGCGAAGGGTTGGCCGGCGTTCTGGTGGCGTCGGCGGACGGGCAGGCCTTCCGGACCCCGCTGGAGGACATCGCACGATCGGGTACCCCGGTATGGGTGGTTGGATTTCGCGAACATGCCAGCTGGGCGTTAGCGTCGGATACCTTGGATTTCGTCGACTTGGAGGATATTCCCGGTGTTTTCCGCGAGCCTCTGCCGCGAATCGGTTTGGATTCGCTGCCGGAGCACGGTGCGTGGCTTCAGCCGTTCCGGCCGCTGACCTCGCTGCTGACCTCGCGGATGTAGCCGGCGGTGGGGTCGCGACGGCGTTAGTTCCTGGAACGGCATTAGTTCTTAGTTAGGAGATCGAGTGTTCGCCTGGTGGGGTCGAACCGTATTCCGGTATCGATACATCGTTATCGGTCTCATGGTCACACTGTGTATCGGTGGCGGCATCTTCGGCATGGACCTGGGGAAGCACGTCACCCAGAGCGGCTTCTACGACGAGGGCAGCCAGTCGGTGACGGCATCGCTGCTCGCCGACGACGCCTACGGCCGGGACACCTCCGGCCACATCATCGCCATCTACACCGCTCCGGACGGCAAGACCGTCGACGATCCGGCCTTCACCCAGAAGATCCTGGACAACCTCGACCAGGCCCAGAAGGACCACCCGGACGAGATCCTGCGGTCGATCGGGTACTTCCGCAGCCCCGAGATGTTGTCGAGCATGGCCGACGCCGACAAGAAACATGCCTTCATGTCGATCCAACTCAAGGGCGACGACGACGACACCATCCTGAACAACTACAAGAAGGTCCAGAAGGCTTTCCTCATCGACGGCGTCGACGTGAAGCAGGCCGGACTGCAACCGCTGGCCAACGAACTGACCGGCACCATCGGCGAGGATCAGAAACGCGCTGAAGTGGCCGCTATCCCACTGGTCGCCGTGCTGCTGTTCTTCGTGTTCGGCGGCGTGGTGGCGGCCAGCCTCCCGGCCATCATCGGCGGTCTGTCGATCCTCGCGTCACTCGGCATCATGCGTCTCGTCGCCGATGTCGCCCCGGTTCACTTCTTCGCCCAACCCGTGGTCACCCTGATCGGACTGGGCATCGCCATCGACTACGGCCTGTTCATCGTCAGCCGGTTCCGGGAGGAACTCGCCGAGGGCTACGACACCGAGACCGCGGTGCGCCGCACCGTGATGACCTCCGGTCGCACCGTGGTGTTCTCCGCCGTCATCATCGTGGCGTCCTCGCTGCCGCTGCTGCTGTTCCCGCAGGGCTTCCTGAAGTCCATCACCTACGCCATCATCGCCTCGGTCATGATGGCGGCCATTCTGTCGATCACCGTGCTGGCGGCCATTCTGGCCATCCTCGGCCCGAACGTCGACGCCCTCGGAGTGCGCACCCTGCTGCGGGTTCCGTTCCTGCGCAACTGGCCGTTCTCCCGCAAGATCATCGACTGGTTCGCCGATAAGACCCAGAAGACCAAGACCCGGGAAGA
>JBFYOR010000352.1:0-9762 GCA_041303695.1 Mycobacterium sp.
CGGCTAGCGCCCGGTCAACCAGGGCTCCCAGTGCCGGGGACAGGAACCGTGAGTATTCACGCGACAAGTGGCTCCCGTCGTAAGACACCATGAGGTTTCCGACGATGACCGGGCAGCGGTCGCCGGCGCAGAGTAGCTCTGCCACGTTCCCGTAGTGCCCGCCATTGGCCAGCACTGACCGCTCTTCGGCCTTCCGGCCGCTGGCCTCGATCACCTGTCCGGGTGAATACTCGCACCGCGTCGCGTCGTCGAGGTTTCCGGATATGCAGATCGGCGTGACGGTCGGTGCGACGGGAGCCGGTCCCAGGACCAGCATCTGTGACCCGAGGCCGCGAATCTCCCGAACGAAGTCCGATAGCTGGGAGATCCACGCGGAGTCGTACATCTGAAAATCACGCTGGCCCCAGATCCCGGTTCCATTGCCGCTGTAGCCCCGCGAGGTGGCCAGGACAACGAGTTGCGGTCGCTCCGCACGTAGTCGTTGCATGATGACGTCACGCCACTTCTGGCAGGTTTGAAACCTCTCGGCCAGGCCGTTGAATCGGCTCGTGATGGGCAGGTCCACGACGGGGCAGGCGGCTTTCGCCATCATGGTCATCCGCCAGTTGCGCCGCGCAACGAGCTCCTGGAAGCCAGGATTGAACATCGCGGCGTGGGAGTCCCCTATCAGCGCAACCGTCGTCGCAGACTCCGTGTTACCGGTGATGCAATCGGGCTGATCGGAGTCGAAGGGGATCACGAGCAGGCAGCCGTTGGCGGTCATCGCCCTGATCTGCTCGGACTGCCCGTCCAGCGGTGGGGTCAGGTTAGAAGGGACCGGGCCGGTATTGCCGACTGAGACGGCGACTGCCGCCTGCACCTGTTGGAACGTATCCCGCACGGCTTCGTCGTATCGCGCTCCGGGTGCCCCTGGGCCAACTGGTTGGGCAACGATCTCAATTCCGGGTGCAGCGGGACCTCGACCCACAGGCGCAGGCACCGTCACCAGCGGCACGGCGCTCACCGCGACCGCCGCGGCGGTGAGCGCCGCGCCCATCGCCAGGCTCCGCCTGGGCGAACGACGCAGACTCTCGGAGTACCGGATCGGATTCTCGATGTAGCGCAGGGTGATCCCCGCCAGTCCCAGGGACACCAGGACCGCCGCCAGTGACTCGAGCGGGTTCAGCGGGTGCCCCAGAAGCACCGGGGCCAGCACCAGCACCGGCCAATGCCACAGGTACCACGAGTAGGACACCCGACCGATGGTGCGCATCGGTGCGGTGCCCAGCAGACGCCCGGCCCCCCGCGAGGGCGCCGCACACCCGGCGACGATGACGAGGACTGCCCCGGCCGTGGGGAGCAGGGCTGCGGTCCCCGGGTACCGCGTGGCCCCGCCCGCGGTGACGCACGCCAGCAGAATCATCGCCAGCCCGGTCCAACCAATGGCGCTGGCGGGCAACGACGGAATGCGCCGCCAGCGGATGACCGTGAGGGCGGCCAACCCGCCCACCGCCAGCTGCCAGGCACGGGTTGGCAGTGAGAAGTAGGCGACTGGAGGCAGGATGTAGGTGGTGACGAGAGACAGCGCGAATGATCCCACGGCGATCACCGCGAGCGCCCACACGTAGGCATGCGGCGGCCGCACCTGGTTTCCGGTGCGCCCCGAGCGCCGGGAGGAACGCCGAATCAACCACGCGATAGCCAGGATCAGAACGGGCCACACCAGATAGAACTGCTCTTCGACACCCAGCGACCAGTAGTGCCGGAACGGCGATGGCGCCACCAGGTTTTCTTTGCCGAAGTAGTTGACCCCGGTACCTGCGAACCAGTAGTTGCTCACGTACAGAGCGCTGGTGATGGCATCGATACTCACCAGCTTGACCTGCAAGGGAGGAAGCAGGAGTGCCGAGGCGATCAGCGTGACGACACCGACGGCCACCGAAGCGGGAAGCAGCCGGCGGAATCTGGCCCCGTAGAACCGGGACAGGCTCACCTTCCCCGTGGAACTGGTTTCCCGCCAGAGCATTCCGGTGATCAGGAACCCGGAGATGACGAAGAACACGTCCACCCCGACGAATCCGCCGGGCAGCGCAACCAACCCGGCATGGAACAGGACCACTGCCAACACCGCAACAGCCCGGAGCCCCTCGATGTCGGGGCGGAACTCGCGCCCGCTATCGCCGACGCGCTCGGCGGACGCTTCGCTCGGTACTGGCTGTGCGTCGGGTTCGACGCCCCGGCTGCTACGCCTCACGAAGCCCGCCGTAGGCGCCGTCGATCCGGAGTTCACCGGTAACGGACTGTGGCGACATGGCAATTCCTCGGACGTCGTGCTGGGTTCAGCTCGGGGGACTCTCGGGGGACTCTCGGGCAAACCTTACGTCGCCATTTCCCCACCGTCGGCAAAGTCCGGAAACGCCCAGACGCACGTGGCAATTCGCTCGCCGGGTCGGTCTACAAGTGGCTGATGCCGACGGCGATCATCAGGGCACCGACGATTGTGAGAAGCACGGCATAGTCCCGGCGGGTGCGTGCGAGAACCCATGTCCGCAAACTTTCCAGGATTCGGATCGTCCGTTGTCGTGCGATGACATAGCTGATGATGGGAACCAGCAGGACGGCGTTCGCCAAAGCCAGGAAGGTGAACAACGCAGCCACCTGGACCTTCGGGGCTTCGCCGGACGCGGCGATCACCAGGAGCAGGGCAACGTAGTCGACCGAAGGCAGTGAAATGCCCAGACCCAGGGCGGCGGGGAACCATAGTGAGCTGCCTCGAGCCAGTCCGCCGAGCCGCTTCGTGACGACGTCGACCAATGCCAGCCCGCTCGCCGAGGCGGGCACGGAGTCATCCGGCGGCCCGGCCGATGATGCCGGAGGGCTATTGGCAGTGCTGCGTTTACTGCCCGGCATCGGGATATTGCTGAACAACACGGCGGCCAGAACGAGCGCCAGCGTCCCCATCCCGATCTGAATGATGGATCCGCTGAACTCCCCCTTCAGGACCGAGCCGCGATGAACGAGGAAGAGAACGAGGAGTCCCGCGGTGGAGCTGACCAGAAAGCTGGTGCAGAGGAAGGCCAGCAGTTGCCGGATCGGATGCGGACGCAGGAACAACAGCCCGATGATTCCGAGACGATTCGGCTCCAGATTCAACGCCAGGGCGAGGACTACAACCGTCGTCCACATGATCGCCCACACTACCGCCGGTCACCCCGGCCGTTAGAGCGGCGGCGGCAAGTCCTCAGCTGGCCGAAACGTCGACCCGCTCGTCGGAATCGGGCCGCTGACGTTTGACGACCGGCGGTGGCTCCCACTTCGAAGGCCACCAATTCGCTTTGCCGACCAACACGGCGATCGCGGGCACGGTGATGGTGCGAACCACGAAAGTGTCCAGCAAGATGCCGGTGGCAATGACGAAGCCGATCTGAACCAGCGTGGTGATGCTGGAGAATTGCAGGCCGATCATCGAGGCCGCGAAGATCAGCCCGGCCGCCGTGATCACGCCGCCGGTCTGGCTCACGGTCCGGATCACGCCCGACCGGATTCCATGGGGAGACTCGTCTCGAATCCGGGAGATCAACAGCAGGTTGTAGTCCGCGCCTACTGCGACCAGGATGATGAACGTCAGGCCAGGAACGCTCCAGTGCAACTCCTGGCCGAGAATCAGCTGGAATAGCACGACACCCATTCCCAGCGCCGAAAGATACGAAATAATCACGGACACAATGAGATACAACGGTGCGACGAGCGCCCTCAGGAGCACGATCAGGATGGCGAGGACAACGAGAATCGTCGTCGTCACGATCGTTCGCAAGTCCTGGCGGTAGTAGTCGCGGGTGTCGCGCAGCGTCACGGTCAACCCGGTCATGCCGATGGAGGCGTCGGCGAGGGCGGTGTTGGGTTGGGCTCCGCGCGCTGCCGCGAGAACCGCGTTGACCTGATCCATCGCCGGCGGCGTGAACGGATTGAGCTTGCTTTGAACCAGGAATCTGGCGGTACGGCCGTCTGGGGAGATGAAGATCGCGGCGGCCTTCTTGAACGCGTCGCCGGTCAGGATCTGCGGTGGGATGTAGAAGCCGGCCATCGACTGGGTGTTGGCGTCACGTTTCATCGCCAACAGGAACGACGACGCCTGGTCGAGTCCGACGCCGAGTGTCTTGGTCTGATCGACGAGCAGTGCCACGCCGTCGGCCACCTGGCGGCTGGCGACCGCCAGCAGGCCGATGCCCTGTTGGAGCTGGGTCAGCTGGGCCTGCAAGTCGGCCGGACTGGTGATGCCCGCGGCCTGCAGACTTTCGCTGATCGAATCCAACGCGGGTCCCATGTCGTCCGGTGCCGGCGGGGTCGGCTGATAGCCAGGGATCTGGGTGAGCGGATCGGGCTTTTCTTTACCGGGGATCGCGGGGACCACGGGGGCCGTCGTCGGCCGTTCGGCGGGTAATGCGGTGGGATCGATCGTCGCCGGTTCCAGCAGGGCACAGAGGTTGGCCATCTGGTCAAGGGTGCCGTTGTCGCGGGCCTCGGCCAGCAACTGAAGGCGGGACCTGGTAGCCACGCAGTCCGGATTGGCGTCACAGACTGGGTTTGCCTTGAGTGCGTTGAGAACCGGCGCGATCGACTTGTCGTATGCCGCGACGGCGTCACCGGTGTTGACCCCCATGTTGCCGCCGAGGCCGTGGATGGTGTTGAGCGGATTGCTGCCCAGATCGAACCCCGGCAGCGCCTTGCCGGTGCCGTACTGGTTCTGCATGAACGCCAAGGACTGCACCAGGTAGCTGACGGTGGCCAGCGTCTGCCCGAGTTGGCCCTGCACCGCGCCGAGCACGTCGGCAATCTGATCGGCGCCGAAGGTAAGCAGGTTGAGGTTGCCCACGTTGGTGTTGATCGCATTCGCGGCCTGGTTGAGTGGGGACCCCACCTCACCGGCCTGGAAGGAGAGCCTGGCCTGCTCCAGAGACTCGCCGGTGGGCCGGGTGATCCCCCGCACGATGTCGATATCGGGTATCTGGCTGACCCTGTAGGCCAACTGCTCCATATCGGCCAGGGCCTTGGGCGTGCGCAGATCATTGGGTGAACTGATCAGAATGTATTGCGGCAGGCTGGCGTTCAGCGGGAAATGTCGGCTGATTGCGTCGTATCCCTGGATGCTGGCACTCGCGGCGGGCAACGCCTTGCGGTCGTCATAGTTGTAATTCGCAAGGGCGGCGCTGGATGCCAGGATCGTCAGGATCACCAGACTCATCACGAGGTTGATCACCGGGCGCCGCACGATCCGAATACCTGAGCGCCTCCAGAAACGGCCAGTCAGATCCCGTCTCGGCTTGGCCCAGCCCCGCCGACCGGCCAGCGTCAGCAGGGCCGGCAGGAAGGTCAACGCGCCGAGGCAGCCGACGGTGATCGCTGCGGCCAATGCCACACCGACGGTGGAGAAGACCGTCAGTTTGGTGAAGATCATGCCCACGAACGTCACCGCGACGGTGGCGGCGGAGGCCGCAATCACCTTGCCCACCGAGCCCAGTGCACCGGCAACCGCCTGATCGGAGGTGGCGCCCATCCGGAGGTAATCGTGGTACCGGCTGATCAGAAAGACCGCGTAGTCGGTTCCGGCGCCGGCGAGCATTGCGGTGAGCAGCACGATTGTCTGGGCGGAGACGCTCAGGCCGAGCGTGCCGAGGCCCGCAACCACACCTTGGGCGGTAACCAGCGAGACCCCGATGGTGATCAGCGGCAGAATCATCGTCAGCAGGTTGCGATAGACCATCAGCAGGATCGCCAGCAGTGCCACCACCGTGGCGGTCTCGATGGTGAATATGTCCCGTTCGCCGATGTCCTGGATGTCATTGAAGGTGCCGGCCGGCCCGGTGGTGTAAGCCTGCAGCGACGTGCCGGCGACCGTGTCCTGCACGGTCTGGATGGCCCGCTTGGTCGCGGCGATCGCTTTCGGGGTGGCCACTTCGCCGACGATGTTGACCGGAAGCAGCCAGGCCTTGTTGTCCTTACTGACCAGGATCTCGCGAAGCGGTGGTACGGACACAAAGTCCTGCAGGGCCGCGACGTCCTCGGTCTCGGCACGCAGTTTGCCGACCAGGGTCCGGTAGACGGCCTCATCAGCCGGGGTGAATCCGTTCTCATTGGTCAGGACGACCAACAGGATGTTGTCCGAACTGGCCTCCTGGAACGCGGCGCTCATCTCCAGCTGGCTGACCACCGAGGGTGCGTTCGCCGGCAGGATCGAGGCTGGCGCCTTCTGCGCCAGGACCGCGAGCGACGGGAAGGCCAGGGTCAGGCTGGCCGCCAGGGCTATCCACACCGCGATGACCAGCAGGGGCCACCGCACCACGACACGACCGACCAGCCCGAAGAGCCCCCCACCTCCGGCGGCCTCGGTCATCTCTGCCGGAAGGCGGTGTTGAGCCACCCGGTCATGGTACTGACCAGCAATGAGGGTTTCGGTAGGCCGCGATACAATCGCGTCCGGCGTTGATCCGGCCATCACCGGGGAGCTTCCGGAAGAACGGCCTGTTCAGGGCCCAGTAGACCCGGACGGGCGGGCCCGTCACAGCCCGATATGAGCGACGTACGCGGATTCGTGTGCGTAAGCGGGGTGGTACCGCGGCGCTCGCGCACCGCGCGTCGTCGTCCCCGTGTCCGCCTGCGGTCGGCCCACCCCGACCGTAGGCCCGAAGGCACAGGAGAACGCCCCATCGTGACCGAGACCGGCTATCCCAGGCCGTCCGGCGGCTCGCCGGACTTCCCCGCCATCGAACGCGACGTCCTGGACTACTGGGCGACCGACGACACCTTCCGCGCCAGCGTGGCCCAACGCGGCGGAGCACCGGAGTACGTGTTCTACGACGGTCCGCCATTCGCCAACGGCCTGCCGCACTACGGCCACCTGCTGACCGGGTATGTCAAGGACATCGTGCCGCGTTACCGCACCATGCGCGGATACAAGGTTGAGCGCCGATTCGGCTGGGACACCCACGGACTGCCCGCCGAACTGGAGGTGCAGCGCCAACTCGGCATCACCGACAAGGCCCAGATCGAACAGATGGGCATCGGAACGTTCAACGACGCCTGCCGGGATTCGGTACTCAAGTACACCGGCGAGTGGCGTGCCTACGTGACGCGGCAGGCCCGCTGGGTGGACTTCGACAACGACTACAAGACGCTGGACCTGTCCTTCATGGAGTCGGTCATCTGGGTGTTCAAGCAGTTATGGGACAAGGGGCTGGCCTATCAGGGTGTGCGGGTGCTGCCGTACTGCTGGAACGACGAGACCCCGCTGTCGAGTCACGAACTGCGGATGGACGATGACGTCTACCAGAGTCGCCAGGACCCGGCGATCACCGTCGGATTCCGAATCATCGCGCCCGCCGCCGATCTTGACGGCGCCTACCTGCTGATCTGGACCACCACCCCGTGGACCCTGCCGTCCAACCAGGCCGTCGCGGTCAATCCCGGGGTGGAGTACGTCGTGATCGCGGTCGACGGCCGGCGCCTGGTGCTGGCCCGGGCGCGGCTGGCCGCCTACGCGCGGGAGCTGGGGGAGGACCCGGAGATTCTCGGCAGCTACACCGGCGAGCAGCTGCTGGGACTGCAGTACGCACCGCCGTTCCCGTTCTTCGCCGACGCCGCCAACAGCTTCCAGGTGCTGTCCGGGGACTTCGTCACCACCGAGGACGGCACCGGCATCGTGCATATGGCGCCGGCCTACGGCGAGGATGACAAGGCCACCACCGACACCGTCGGGATCGTGCCGGTCACCCCGGTGGACGCCCGCGGCCGGTTCGACGCGAGCGTGCCGGACTACCAGGGCCAGCTCGTCTTCGATGCCAACCCGCAGATCATCCGGGACCTCAAGAACGGAACCGGTGCGGCGAGCGTCAATGCGCCGGTGCTGATCCGGCACGAAACCTACGACCACCCCTACCCGCACTGCTGGCGCTGCCGCAATCCGCTGATCTACCGGGCGGTGTCATCGTGGTTCGTGGCGGTGACCGCGTTCCGTGACCGGATGGTCGAGCTCAACCAGCAGATCACCTGGTATCCCGGGCATGTCAAGGATGGGCAGTTCGGCAAATGGCTGTCCGGTGCCCGGGACTGGTCGATCTCGCGAAACCGGTACTGGGGCACCCCGATTCCGGTGTGGACCTCCGACGACCCCGCATATCCGCGTATCGACGTCTACGGCAGTCTCGATGAACTGGAGCGGGACTTCGGTGTGCGACCGGACAATCTGCACCGGCCTTATATCGACGAGTTGTGCAGGCCCAATCCCGATGACCCGACCGGTAGGTCCACCATGCGGCGTATCGAGGACGTCTTCGATGTCTGGTTCGACTCGGGGTCGATGCCGTACGGGCAGGTGCACTATCCGTTCGAGAACGAGGACTGGTTCCTGGGTGGGGCGGCGGGAGACAGTGCAGCGCATTTCCCCGGCGACTTCATCGTCGAGTACATCGGTCAGACCCGCGGCTGGTTCTACACCCTGCATGTGCTGGCCACCGCGCTGTTCGACCGTCCGGCCTTCAAAACCTGTGTGGCACATGGCATCGTGCTGGGCAACGACGGTGCGAAGATGAGCAAGTCACTGCGCAACTACCCCGACGTCAACGAGGTGTTCGACCGCGACGGCTCGGACGCCATGCGCTGGTTTCTGATGGCCTCACCGATCCTGCGGGGCGGCAACCTGATCGTCACCGAGCAGGGCATCCGCGAGGGTGTGCGCCAGGTGCTGCTGCCGCTGTGGAACGCCTACAGCTTCCTCACCCTCTACGCACCGAAGGTCGGCACCTGGCGGGCCGATTCCCCCCACGTCCTGGACCGCTACATCCTGGCCAAGCTCGCCGCCCTGCGCGACGATCTCACCGACGCCATGGACGTCTGCGACATCTCCGGCGCCTGCGAGCAACTGCGGCAGTTCACCGAGGCGCTGACGAATTGGTATGTGCGCCGGTCGCGTTCGCGTTTCTGGCAGGAGGACGCCGACGCGATCGACACCCTGCACACCGTCCTCGAGGTCACCTCCCGGCTGGCTGCTCCGCTGCTTCCGATGGCATGCGAGGTGATCTGGCGGGGTATCACCGGCGGCCGCTCGGTGCACCTGGCCGACTGGCCGGAGGCCGGTGTGCTGCCCGCGGACCCTGCGCTGGTGGCGGCGATGGACCAGGTTCGCGATGTGTGCTCGGCGGCGTCCTCGCTGCGCAAGGCGAAGAAGCTCCGAGTTCGGCTTCCGCTGCCCAAACTCACCGTTGCGGTGAAGGATCCGGACAGCCTGCGGCCGTTCGCGGACCTCATCGCCGACGAACTCAACGTCAAGGCGGTGGAGCTGACCGAGGATATCGCCGCACACGGCCGATTCGAACTGACCGTCAACGCCCGCACCGCCGGGCCGCGGCTGGGCAAGTCCGTGCAGGATGCCATCAGGGCGGTCAAGGCCGGCGACGGCAGACTGAACCCCGACGGCACGCTCACCGCCGGTGATGTGGTGCTCAACGCCGGCGAGTACGACTCCAAACTCGTCGCCGCCGACCCGGGGTGTACCGCCGCGCTTCCCGGCGGCGCCGGTCTGGTCGTGCTGGACGACGCCGTCACCCCGGAACTGGAGGCCGAGGGCTGGGCCAAGGACCGCATCCGCGAACTGCAGGACCTTCGCAAATCCACCGGCCTGGACGTCAGCGACCGGATCACGGTGGTGATGGCGGTGCCCGCCGAACGGGCCGACTGGGCCCGCACGCATCGTGATCTGATCGCCGGGGAGATCCTGGCGACCGGCTTCGA
>JBFYOR010000353.1:0-5923 GCA_041303695.1 Mycobacterium sp.
GATGAGCAGCGAGCGGGCGAAGGCCGGGTCGGTGGGTGGGGGAGCTATCGGGTCGGTCATGCCCTGACCCCGGGCGTCTCGACCGTCGAGATGTCGCCCTCGGGCAGGCCGAGTTCGCGGGCCTTGAGCAGCCGCCGCATGATCTTTCCGCTGCGGGTGTGCGGCAGGGAGTCGACGAAGTCGATCTCTTTGGGCGCCACGGCCGCCCCCAGGCGCTTGCGGGCGTGGCCCATCAGGTCGCGGCGCAGGTCGTCGTCGGCTGTGTATCCGGTCTTCAGCGTGACGAACGCCTTGACGATGGCCCCGTAGGTGGGGTCGGGCTTGCCGATCACGGCGGCCTCGGCCACCGCGGGGTGATCGGTCAGCACGTTCTCCACCTCGAACGGGCCGATCAGGTGACCGGAGGCCTTGATCACGTCATCGGCGCGGCCGACGAACCACAGATAGCCGTCGGCGTCCCGTTTGACCAGGTCCCCGGACAGGTAGAGGTCTCCGCCCGGATCGGCGTGAAAGCACTTGCGGTAACGCTCGTCCTGGTTGAGATAGCCGCGGAACATCGACGGCCACCCGACCCGTAGAGCGAGTTCACCCTCGACGTCGGGCTCGGTGATGATGGTGACCTCGCCGGTGGCCCCTTCGGTGTCGTCATGGTCGACGATAACGACGTCGACACCGGGCAGCGGGCGTCCCATCGATCCCGGCTTGATATCGAAGGCGGGAGTGTTGGCCACCATGATCCCGCCGGTCTCGGTTTGCCACCAGTTGTCGTGAATGGGCAAGCCCAGCACCCGTTTTCCCCACCAGACCGCTTCGGCGTTGAGAGGTTCACCGACGCTGGCGACGAACCGCAGATGGGGGAACCGGTACTTGGCGGCCAGTTCCGGGCCGGCCTTGATCAGCATCCGGACCGCGGTCGGTGCGGTGTACCAGACGGTAACGTTTTCGTCCTGAAGGATCCGGTACCAGTGTTCGGCATCGAATTCGGCCTCGTCGATGATCGAGGTGACACCGTGCAGCAGGGGCGAAATGATGCCGTAGGCCGTTCCGGTCACCCAACCGGGATCGGCTGTGCACCAGTAGATGTCGTCCGGATGTAGATCCAGCGCGAAATGTCCGGTGATGTAGTGCATCGCCACCGCACCGTGCACGTGCTGGGCGCCCTTCGGGGTACCGGTGGTGCCACTGGTGAAGTGCAGCAGTGACGGGTCGTCGGCTGACGTGTGCTCGATGGGCGCGTCGTCACCGGCCCGGTCCATCAGGGCGTGGAAATTGTGGGTTCCCGGTATCTCCCCGTCCCCGACGACCAGAACGTGCTTCACCGACGGAAGCTGGTCGCGGATCTTGGCGATCTTGCGCTTGTAGATCGCGGCGGTGGTCACCAGCACGTCAGCGGCCCCGATGTTCACCCGTGTCTCGATCGGCTCGGGCCCGAATGCGGAGAACAGCGGCGACACCACGCTGCCGTTGCGCAGTGCGCCCAACATGCTGATGTAGAGCTCTGGGACGCGTCCCATGATGACGAAAACCTTGTCGCCCTTGCCGATTCCCAGGTTGCGCAGGACATTGGTGAACCGCCGGGTGAGCCGACCCAGCTCGGCGTAGCTGATGTCACTGGTCACCAGGTTGTCGGAGCCGGGCGTGTCGGCGATGAAACGCAACGCGGTCCTGGCCGACTGCGGTCCTTCGGCATGCCGGTCCACCGCCGCGTAGGCGATGTTGCAGCCGCCTGCTTCCATCCCGGCGCAGAGGTCAGGTATCTGCGACCACGCGAACCGCGCGCGGGTTGCGTCGTAGTCGTCGAGGTTGGGTGTGGCTTTGAGGTCGGCCGGACCCTTATGAATGATCGAGGGGTGAATGACCGAGGGATTGATCGTGTCGTCCATGGACCGTCTTCCTACCGGTGCGGCGGATCGAGGACGCCGTCGCGCCGGGCGCGCGGGATATTGGCCATCACCCGCTCGATGAGGGCGCCGTAGACGGCGCCGTTATTGAGGATGTCGGGCCGCTTCAGCTGCCGCAGATAGGCGTCGATACGGCGCTCCAGAGGCCAGTCCCAATAGTCGCGCCGGGTGAATGGCGAACACAGGAATTGCCAAGCGATCCCGTCGATTTCCTCAGCCGTGTCGGCCTCCACCATCAGAGCCCCCTTACTCCGCCCCCGCACTAACCCGGTCTCTGTGATTTTCATCGCAGCACCTGGCGGTGTGGAAGGGGCGAAAGTCCCCGGTTGGGCTACAGCGCGTGAATGCCCTTGTACAGCAGTGCCGCGCCGATGATGACGAGGATGACGGCCATCAGAGCGCCGTGGTTGTCTTCCATCCACACCTTGAGTCTGTTGAGCGGCTCGTCGAGTCGCTCGCCGCCTACCAGGTAGGCCAGCACGGGCAGCGCTACCGACGAGACCGCGATCACGGTGAACAGCGCGACGGCTTGCCAGGCGCCGGCGCGGCCCAGGGCGGCCGTTCCGATGGCGGCACCGGCCGCCGCGCACATCGCGAAGACCTTCAGGTTGGCCACCGACAGCACGATCGCGGTGAGGAAAGCACGGCCCGGGCCGGCCGAGGTCATCGACGTCAGCCACTTGGGGCTGTGTTGGGCGCGGTTTCGGCTCAGCCAGCGGTAGATGCCGAAGGCGATCAATCCAACCCCGATGGCGATGCGCACATACGGCGCGGCGGTGGACTTCCTGTCCAGGCCTGCGGCGAGGTCGGAGGCGATCACGAACGCCGAGGTGATGACGGCGATGCCCACCGTCCAGCCGGCCAGGAACGCGATGCTGGTCGGCCGCGGCCGTGGGGTGTGCAGCATCAGGATGCCGGGGATGATCGACAGCGGCGACAGCGCGATGATCAGCGCCAGCGGGATCAGCTCGGTCAAGCCGAAGTCGACATCGGTCACGACGGGAAACTTAGTCCGGTGTGCGCCGTAGCGTCCACGCAGGCACCCAGTGGGTCACCGGCTTACCGTGCGTGCCGTAGGTGATGTCGTAGGTCACCAGGCCCCACCACTCGCCCTGCTCGCACAGTCCCCAGCAACTCAGCGTCGCGGTCACCACCTTGTCCATCTGCAATCCGCCCGGCTGATAGCGGCCGGCGCGGTGCGGCCGCCGCGGGAACAGTGCGGTCAGGTCGACCAGCACCGGTACCGGCGGGCGCAGCGGCCGGAACGGTGGGCGAACCGGCTGGCCGTTGTACCCGATTCCCGCCAGCCAGCCCATTGCTCGATCATATGTTCGAATATCGTCTCCCGCGAGCAGACGCAAAGTCGCACCGGATGACCGATTTGCGTGCGAGTTTGCGTCTGCTCGCCCGGGCGTGGGCCGTATGGCCCTACCGTCACACCGGGCCGATTCAGTAGAGTTGAGCGGAACAGGCTCAAGGTTGCCGGTGTTGTATATCTCGACACGCTTTTTCTAGGAGAAATGGAGGACGTCTCCAGTGGACTCGTTCAACCCGACCACCAAGACCCAGGCGGCGTTGACCGCCGCGTTGCAGGCCGCCAGCTCGGCCGGTAATCCGGAGATCCGGCCCGCCCATCTGCTGATGGCGCTGCTTACCCAGACCGACGGCATCGCCGGTCCGCTGCTCGAGGCGGTCGGAGTCAATCCGGTGACCATCCGCACCGAGGCGCAGGCCCTCGTCGACCGGCTTCCCGCCAGCAGTGGCGCGACCTCGCAGCCGCAGCTGTCGCGGGAGTCGCTGGCCGCGATCAACGCCGCCCAGCAACTGGCCACCGAGATGGCCGACGAATACGTCTCCACCGAACACCTGATGGTCGGCCTGGCGACCGGAGACTCCGATGTCGCCAAGCTGCTCACCAGCGCCGGCGCATCCCCGCAGGCGCTGCGGGAGGCGTTCGTCAAGGTCCGCGGCAGCGCCCGGGTCACCAGTGCCGATCCCGAGGCCAGCTACCAGGCGTTGGAGAAGTACTCCACCGACCTGACCGCACGCGCGCGAGAGGGCAAGCTCGACCCGGTCATCGGGCGCGACAACGAGATTCGCCGCGTCATCCAGGTGCTGAGCCGGCGTACCAAGAACAACCCGGTGCTCATCGGCGAGCCCGGTGTCGGCAAGACCGCGATCGTCGAGGGCCTGGCCCAGCGCATCATCGACGGAGACATTCCGGAGAGCCTGCGCGACAAGACCGTCATCTCCCTGGACCTGGGGTCGATGGTGGCCGGCGCGAAGTACCGCGGCGAGTTCGAAGAACGTCTCAAGGCGGTCCTCGACGAGATCAAGGAGTCCGCCGGGCAGATCATCACCTTCATCGACGAACTGCACACCATCGTCGGTGCCGGCGCGACCGGCGAGGGCGCGATGGACGCCGGCAACATGATCAAGCCGATGCTGGCCCGCGGCGAGCTGCGACTGGTCGGTGCGACCACCCTCGACGAGTACCGCAAATACATCGAGAAGGACGCCGCCCTGGAACGCCGGTTCCAGCAGGTCTTCGTCGGCGAACCGTCGGTGGAGGACACCGTCGGCATCCTGCGCGGGCTCAAGGAACGCTACGAGGTGCATCACGGCGTGCGGATCACCGACTCCGCGCTGGTCGCGGCGGCCACCCTGTCCGACCGCTACATCACCAGCCGGTTCCTGCCGGACAAGGCCATCGATCTGGTCGACGAGTCGGCCTCCCGGTTGCGGATGGAGATCGACTCCCGGCCCGTCGAGGTCGACGAGGTCGAGCGGCTGGTTCGCCGGCTGGAGATCGAGGAGATGGCGCTGGCCAAGGAGCAGGACGCGGCCTCGGCGGACCGGTTGGAGAAGCTTCGCGCCGAACTGGCTGATCTGCGGGAGAAGCTGGCAGAGCTGACCACCCGGTGGCAGAACGAGAAGAACGCCATCGACATCGTCCGCGGCTTCAAGGAAGAACTCGAGGTGCTGCGCGGTGAGGCCGACCGGGCCGAACGTGACGGCGATCTGGCCAAGGCCGCCGAGTTGCGATACGGACGTATCCCGGAGGTCGAAAAGAAGCTCGACGCCGCGCTCCCGCAGGCGCAGGCCCGCGAGAGCGTCATGCTCAAGGAGGAGGTCGGACCCGACGATATCGCCGATGTGGTGTCGGCCTGGACCGGCATCCCGGCCGGCCGGCTGCTCGAGGGTGAGACCGCCAAGCTGTTGCGGATGGAGGAGGAGCTGGGCAAGCGGGTGGTCGGGCAGCGCAAGGCCGTCCAGGCCGTCTCGGATGCGGTGCGCCGCAGCCGGGCCGGTGTGGCCGACCCGAACCGTCCGACCGGGTCGTTCCTGTTCCTGGGGCCCACCGGCGTCGGTAAGACCGAGCTGGCCAAGGCGCTGGCGGACTTCCTGTTCGACGACGAGCGGGCGATGGTCCGCATCGATATGAGTGAGTATGGCGAGAAGCACTCCGTCGCCCGTCTGGTCGGTGCCCCTCCCGGGTACATCGGCTACGACCAGGGAGGCCAGCTCACCGAGGCGGTGCGCCGTCGCCCGTACACCGTCGTGCTGTTCGACGAGGTCGAGAAGGCCCACCCGGACGTGTTCGACGTGCTGTTGCAGGTGCTCGACGAGGGTCGGCTGACCGACGGCCAGGGCCGTACGGTGGACTTCCGCAACACCATCCTGATCCTGACCTCCAACCTGGGTTCCGGCGGTGACCACGAGCAGGTGATGGCGGCCGTCCGCGCGGCCTTCAAGCCGGAGTTCATCAACCGCCTGGACGACGTGTTGATCTTCGAGGCGCTCAACCCCGAGGAGCTGGTCCGGATCGTCGACATCCAGCTGGCTCAGCTGCAGAAGCGGCTGACCCAGCGGCGCCTGGAACTGCAGGTGTCGCTGCCGGCCAAGGAATGGCTGGCCGAGCGCGGGTTCGACCCGGTCTACGGAGCGCGGCCGCTGCGCCGGCTGGTCCAGCAGGCCATCGGCGACCAGCTGGCCAAACTCCTGCTGGCCGGAGAGGTGCA
>JBFYOR010000354.1:0-3489 GCA_041303695.1 Mycobacterium sp.
CGTCCGCCCTCGCCACGCACCGCTTCGGAGATGAGGATGCCCAGGCCGGCCAGGCCGGTGGGATGGAACTGGTGGAACTCCATGTCCTCCAAGGGAAGTCCCTTGCGGAAGACGATGCCCAAGCCGTCCCCGGTGAGGGTGTGGGCGTTGGACGTGGTCTTGTACATCCGCCCCGATCCGCCGGTGGCGAGGACGATCGCCTTGGCGTGGAAGACATGGATGTCCCCGGTGGCCAGTTCGTAGGCGACCACACCGGTGGCCACCGGACCGCGGGGCGTCTCGGTCAGCACCAGATCCAGTGCGTAGAACTCGTTGAAGAACTCCACATCGTGTTTGACGCAGTTTTGGTAGAGCGTCTGCAGGATCATGTGGCCGGTGCGGTCGGCGGCGTAGCAGGCCCGGCGCACCGGGGCCTTGCCGTGGTCGCGGGTGTGGCCACCGAAGCGGCGTTGGTCGATGCGTCCCTCCGGGGTGCGGTTGAACGGCATGCCCATCTTCTCGAGGTCGAGCACCGCGTCGATGGCTTCCTTACACATGACCTCGACGGCGTCCTGGTCGGCGAGATAGTCGCCACCCTTGACGGTGTCGAAGGTATGCCACTCCCAGTTGTCCTCTTCGACATTGGCCAGCGCGGCGCACATCCCGCCCTGGGCCGCCCCGGTGTGGCTGCGGGTCGGATAGAGCTTGGTGAGCACGGCGGTGCGCACCTTGGGTCCGGCCTCGACGGCCGCACGCATGCCGGCGCCGCCGGCGCCGACGATGACGACGTCATAGCGATGTTCAGTGATCATCGGTCCCTCCCTAGATGTTCGGATCGAAGGTCAGAAGTGTGTAGGTGCCGACGACCAGGATCAGCACCATCGAGACTGCGAGCAGAGAGTTGAGCCAGAACCGGGTCGAGTCCTTGCGCGCGTAGTCGGCGATGATCGTGCGCATACCGTTGCCGCCGTGCAGTTGAGCCAGCCACAGCATGGCCAGGTCCCAGATCTGCCAGAACGGTGAGGCCCACCGCTGGGCGACGTAGTTGAAGTCGATCCGGTACACCCCGCCGTCCCACATCAGGCCGATGAACAGGTGGCCGAGGACCAGGAACACCAGCACCACGCCGGAGAACCGCATGAACAGCCAGGCGTACTTCTCGAAGTTGGGCATACCCCCGCGCCGCGGCGAGCGCGGGCTGTCCAGACCGGCCGGATGGTCGTGGTTGTGGGTGGCGATCGGGGCCGGGTTCACAGGAACCGCTCCGCCATGTGCATGCCGATCACCACGGTGGAGGGAATCATGACCAGCAGCCAGATCCCGGCCACCGCCCACAGCATCTGACGCTGGTGACGCGGACCCTGCCACCAGAAGTCGATGGCGATCACCCGAAGACCGTTGAGGGCGTGGAACAGAACGGCGGCCACCAGGCCGAGTTCCATCAGCCCGATGATCGGGGTCTTGTAGGTCTCGACGATTTCGTTGTAGGCCTGCGGGCTGACCCGCACCAGGGCGGTGTCAAGGACGTGGACGAACAGGAAGAAGAAGACCGTGGCCCCGGTGATGCGGTGCAGCACCCAGGACCACATTCCGGGATCACCGCGATAGAAGGTTCGCCGGCGCCGTGGCGCCACCTGCGTTGTAGTCATTGCCAGCCTCCTGAAACTCTGGGTGGACTCTAACTCTGTTTGTAGCGCGAAATCAGTGACGCGGCGATTACGTCATAGCTGAAAGCCGGTGATCCTGGGCACAATGAAACAGGAAAGCGGGGAAGACATGGAAGCGGGGCGATGAGTACGCCGTTGACGCTTGAGACGATCCGGCAGGCGCCCAAGGCGCTGCTACACGACCACCTCGACGGGGGGCTGCGCCCGGCCACCGTGATCGACATCGCCGGGGAGATCGGCTACCACGGGCTGCCGAGTACCGATGACGCCGCACTGGCGACCTGGTTCCGCACGGCGGCGCACAGCGGTTCGCTGGTGCGCTACCTGGAACCGTTCGCCCACACCGTCGCGGTGATGCAGACCCCCGCGGCGCTGTACCGGGTGGCGCTGGAATGTGTCGAGGACCTCGCCGCCGACAATGTCGTCTACGCCGAGATCCGGTTCGCCCCCGAGTTGCACATCAACGGCGGGTTGACGATGGATGAGGTGCTCGAGTCGGTGCTGGCGGGTTTCGCCGACGGTGAGAGTGCCGTGGCCGCCGCGGGCCACCGCATCACGGTGCGGTGCCTGGTGACCGCCATGCGGCATGCCGCGCGGTCACGCGATATTGCGGAATTGGCGATTGCGTTCCGCGACAAGGGTGTCGTCGGCTTCGATATCGCCGGCGCGGAGGCCGGTTACCCGCCGTCACGCCATCTCGATGCGTTCGAGTACATGCGCGCCAACAATGCGCGGTTCACCATCCATGCCGGCGAGGCTTTCGGCTTACCGTCCATCCACGAGGCCATCGCGTTCTGCGGTGCCGACCGGCTGGGGCACGGGGTCCGGATCACCGACGACATCGAGGAGTTGCCGGACGGCACCATGAGCCTGGGCAGGCTGGCGGCGATCGTGCGCGACAAGCGGATTCCGCTGGAGATGTGCCCGAGTTCCAATGTGCAGACCGGCGCGGTACCCAGCATCGAGAAGCACCCGTTCGACGTGTTGGCCCGGTTGCGGTTTCGGGTCACCGTCAACACCGACAACCGGCTGATGAGCGACACCACCATGAGCCGGGAGATGCTGGCCCTGGTCGAGACGTTCGGCTACGGCTGGCGCGACCTGGAACGGTTCACCATCAACGCGATGAAGTCGGCCTTCATTCACTTCGACGAGCGGCTGGCGATCATCGACGAGGTGATCAAACCGCGCTACGCGGTGCTGGCAGGCTAGCCCGTTCAGCCGTCTGCACAATGGAGCCATGACTGCTGCACTTGATGTCCGGAGCACCGCCGGGCGGTTCCGTCTGGTGGCACTGGCGGAGGCCGTGACCTGGGTCGGACTGCTGACCGGGATGTACTTCAAATACCTGGGCACTCCGCGCACCGAGATCGGGGTGCAGGTGTTCGGCATGGCGCACGGAATCGTGTTCATGGCATTCCTGATCGCGGCCGCGCTGACCGGCAGGGTGTATTCGTGGAGCGTCGGCACCTGGCTGCTGGTGTTGGTGGGCGGCATCATGCCACTGGGCAGTGTGGCCTTCGTCGCCTGGGCTGACCGGACCGGCAAACTGGACCGGTGAGCCGGGCGCTACTCGCGGCGCAGCCTCGACTCCACGAACCGGTCCAACTCTTCCCACTCCGCGACGGCCTGGGCGGTGGACCCAGCCGGCTTGGCGGTCGAATCCGGGTTCAGCACGTGGCCGACCAGTCGGCCCACGGCGGTGTCCTCGGCGAGCAGGGTGTCGACGGCGTCGTCCTCGGAGTAGTCGCCGACGTCTCGGATGAACTCGACGGCAAGCGCCAACTGATCGCGGTCGATGGCGTCCGGGCCGTCGGCGATATCGTCCACCAGACCGCTGAGC
>JBFYOR010000355.1:0-3820 GCA_041303695.1 Mycobacterium sp.
TCATCCCCGCCGTCGGCCAGGCCGGCGGAGCCGGAGCCGGAGCCGGGGCCGGGGCCGGCATGAGCTGCGCAGCGGGACCAGCACTGGGATCGCCCACGGCAGCGGCGGGGGGCCGACGATCGGAAACCTCGGCCGCCCGGTCGGCAAGCAGCGCCAACTCGCCGGCGACCCGGTGCAGTTCCGCGACGAGGCCGGATCCTTCGATGCACTGGCGCTGCACGAGATCGACTGCCGCCGAACCGGATTCGCCGCCCCATCCCTCATTCAGTACGCACAGCGCCTCCTGCTGCAGACAGAGCGCCTCCTCGGCCGCCACGGCTGCCGCCGCGAGTGCCGAACTGTCGGCCTCGACCGCCGTCACCGCAGCTCCGCCGCGCCGCGCGCCTCGGACTCGGTGTAGCGGTCGGCGGCGGTCCGCAGGGCGGCCGCGACATCCCGCGCGGCCGCTTCCCACCGCGCAACCTCGGCCACCAGTTCCTCGACCGCCGGGTGAGATCGCACGCCGGCCAGATGGGCCAGATGGGTACGCAGTGCGGTGTCCAGTATGTCGGCCGCGGCATCGAACCGCGCAGCGGCGATCGGCAACGCCAACGGATCGACCGCCGTAGTCCGCCCTGTGGAGCCCATACCGGTTTCGACGCAGCCCCGCCCCCGGCGGTTCCAGCCTGAGCCCCCGGCGGTTCCAGCCTGAGCCCCCGGCGGTTTCCACTCAGCCCTCGGCGGTAACCGACCTGGCGACCCGCTGGGCCACCTGATGCGCGGTGTCCGCGTCGGCGGCCTCGACCATCACCCGCACGATCTGTTCGGTGCCCGAGGGCCGCAACAGGATCCGGCCGGTATCACCGAGTTCGGCCTCGGCCTCGGCGACCGCCGACCGAACCGCGGGGGCTTGCGCGACGCTGCCCTTGTCGGCGACCTCGACATTGATCAGCACCTGCGGCACGGACTGCATCGGTGCGGCCAGGTCTGCCAGCGACGAGCGGGTCTGCGCCATCCGGGCCATCAGCCGCAGGCCGGTGAGAATTCCGTCGCCGGTGGTGCCGAACTCCGGCATCACGATGTGTCCGGACTGCTCGCCGCCCAGGGTGAACCCGCCGGCCCGAATCTCCTCGAGGACGTAGCGGTCCCCAACGGCGGTGGTGCGCACGGCGATACCGGCCTCCCGCATCGCCAGGTGCAGTCCGAGGTTGCTCATCACCGTGGTCACCAAGGTGTTCGACGCCAGCTCCCCGGCGTCGCGCATGGCCAGCGCCAGCACCGTCATGATGGCGTCGCCGTCGACCACCCGGCCGGCCGCGTCGACCGCCAGGCAGCGGTCGGCGTCGCCGTCATGGGCCAGTCCCAGGTCGGCACCGTGGGCGAGCACCGCCGCCTGCAATTGCTCCAGGTGCGTCGAACCGCAGCCGTCGTTGATGTTCAACCCGTCCGGTTCGGCGCTGATCGCAATGACCCGCGCGCCGGCGGCGCCGTACGCGCGGGGGGCGGCCTCCGACGCCGCGCCGTTGGCGCAGTCGACGACGACGGTCAACCCGTCCAGCCGGGTCGGTACCGCGCCGACGATATGGTCCAGGTAGCGGTCCAATGCATCGGGCGCGCGGCGGACCCGGCCGATGCCGGCGCCGACCGGTCGCAGACCGGGCCCCTGGGCGAGGAGTTCCTCGATGCGGTCCTCGACGTCGTCATCGAGCTTGCGTCCACCGGGGCCGAAGATCTTGATGCCGTTGTCGGGCATGGGATTGTGCGAGGCCGAGATCATCACACCCAGATCGGCGCCGTAGACGGCAGTCAGGTAGGCCACCGCCGGGGTGGGCAGCACCCCGACCCGCACGGCGTCGACGCCCTCGCTGGTCAGACCGGCGATCACCGCTGCTTCGAGCATCTCGCCACTGGCCCGCGGGTCGCGACCGACCACCGCGAACCGGTGTCCGGATCCGGGCGGCGCGGCCAGTCGCCGGGCCGCGGCCGCACCCAGTGCCAGACCCAGTTCTGCGGTCAGTTCCCGGTTGGCGACTCCGCGCACCCCGTCAGTTCCGAACAGTCGGCCCATGGGTCAACCCTTTCCTACGCACTCGCCGGGCGCGTCCAGAAAACTGGACCACGCCCGGCGGGTGGTTCGTGCAATCCGCGATCAGCGCTTGCTGTACTGCGGCGCCTTGCGGGCCTTCTTCAGACCGTACTTCTTGCGCTCGATGGCACGCGGGTCGCGGGTGAGGAAGCCGGCCTTCTTCAGCGCCGGCCGGTCCTCGGGCTGCACCAGGATCAGGGCCCGGGCGATCGCCAGACGCAGCGCGCCGGCCTGACCAGAGGGACCCCCGCCGTCGAGGTGGGCGTGGATATCGAAGTGATCCACCCGATCGACGGTGACCAGCGGCGCCTTGATGAGCTGCTGGTGCACCTTGTTCGGGAAGTACGCCTCCAGCGAGCGCCCGTCCAGGGTGAACTGCCCGGTACCGGGCACCAGGCGAACCCGCACCACGGCCTCCTTGCGGCGGCCGACGGTCTGGATCGCACGGTCGATGATGACCGGCGGGCGGGGCGCGGCCTCGGGCGCGGGATCGGCCACGGGGGACTCCACGGGGGCCTCCACCACAACCTCGTCGAGGGCCTCGACGGCCTCGGTCACGTCGTTATCGTTGTCGGTCACTGGGCCACCTGCTTGATCTCGAACGGAATCGGCTGCTGAGCGGTGTGCGGATGGTCGGGACCCGCGTAGACCTTCAGCTTCTTCTGGACCTGCCGGCTGAGCTTGTTGTGCGGCAGCATCCCGAGGATCGCCTTCTCCACGACCCGGTCCGGGTGCTTCTGCATGAGCTCACCGATGGTGCGCGAGCTCAGACCGCCGGGATACCCCGAGTGGCGGTAGGCCAGCTTGCTGTTGAGCTTGTCGCCTCCGATGGCGACCTTGTCTGCGTTGACGACGATGACGAAATCGCCGCCGTCGACATTGGGCGTGAATGTCGGCTTGTGCTTGCCGCGCAGCAGATTGGCTGCTGCAACGGCGAGCCGGCCGAGCACCACGTCGGTGGCGTCGATGACGTACCACGTGCGTGTGGTGTCACCGGCCTTCGGCGTGTATGTGGGCACAGGCGCTTACCTCTCCTTTTCGGGTGGATCCCGGGCGAGCCGGGTGCCGGTCGGGCGACAGCGGTCGGGGGATGAGTTCTCGGCGACCAACAATGACCCGAGATCCCGGCTTACTCCGCGAATGTCCTCCGCGGCGTACCGCACGCCAGCGCATGAGCCTACCGGCGAGGATCCGCGCAGGTCAAAACGCGCCCGCCGACCCGGCATCTGCGCGGTCCCGACGGCTCTCCTCCGCCGAAACCGCACAGATGCCGGATACCTGGGATTCGACGTTCACCGCCCGGATTCGGTTCCCTGTTCCCGTGCCGAGCGCACCGCTTCGTCGCAGGCCGCCTGCACCGCGCCCTGGGCCGTCGGTGGGCTCTGGCAGCCGATGCTGATCCGGGTTGCCCCGGCCGGCAGCACCGTCCACCGGATGATCCTGCCCGGCCGGACCTCCCGGTAGGTCACCGCCGGGCGACCGGCAACGGCGTCGGTGGCTCGGAAATCGACGAACACCCCGGCCGCCTGGCCGGCGATCGCACGCCGGAGTATCTCGGCGGTCTCGCCCAGCGTCGACTCGGGCGCATAGGACTGGGTGATGTGCAGGGCGACACCGGCCCGCGCGGGCGAACTGACCTGCACCCGCCGGGATCCGGGCCCGCTGATGATCCGTTCGATGATCCAGTCCGGCGGAACCCCCACTTCGACGCGACCTTCAACCAGGACGGCCGGCCCCGGGGCGGCCGTCCTGGTT
>JBFYOR010000356.1:0-15641 GCA_041303695.1 Mycobacterium sp.
CTTGCCGACACCCGGCCCGGTGACGACGATCTCGACCGGGACTTCGGTGTGGGACCCGCGGGCGACGGTGATGACCGTCGCCTCGGTGAACGACGAGAAGGCCTGGGCGGCAACACGATCAGCGGGAACCCCGCCCGCACCGAGCCGGGAGTCGCCGCGGGCGACGGTCTCGACCGTCACGCCGGGCTGCTTGGTGACGCTGATCTGCGCCTGGCCGTCCGGTTGCGCGGAGCCGTCGTGCAGACCGCGCAGCCGGCGCAGCGGGGTGAAGCGCCAGAGCTCGTCGCGGCCGCCCGGCACCTCGAAGGCATTGACGTCGAAGGAGCTGAACTGCTCGCCCTTATTCATAGCGGCCAGTGTGGAACTTCCCATCAGCCGACCGCGCCTTCCATCTGCAACTCGATGAGCCGGTTGAGTTCAAGCGCGTATTCCATCGGCAGTTCCCGGGCGATCGGCTCGACGAACCCGCGCACCACCATCGCCATCGCCTCGTCGTCGGTCATGCCGCGGCTCATCAGGTAGAACAACTGCTCCTCGCTGACCTTCGACACGGTGGCCTCGTGGCCCATCGTGACATCGTCCTCGCGGATGTCGACGTACGGGTAGGTGTCGCTGCGGCTGACCGAATCAACCAGCAGCGCATCGCATTTCACGCTCGATCGCGATCCGTACGCGCCCTTGTTGATCTGGACCAGGCCGCGGTAGGAGGCGCGGCCGCCGCCGCGGGCCACCGACTTGGAGACGATATTGCTCGACGTGTTCGGCGCCAGATGCAGCATCTTGGCCCCGGTGTCCTGATGCTGACCCTCGCCGGCGAACGCCACCGAGAGGACTTCGCCCTTGGCGTGCTCACCGGTCATCCACACCGCCGGGTACTTCATGGTGACCTTGGAGCCGATGTTGCCGTCCACCCACTCCATGGTGGCCCCGGCCTCGGCCCGGGCCCGCTTGGTGACCAGGTTGTAGACGTTATTCGACCAGTTCTGGATGGTTGTGTACCGAACCCGCGCATTGGGTTTGACGATGATCTCCACCACCGCCGAGTGCAGCGAGTCGCTCTTGTAGATCGGCGCGGTGCAGCCCTCCACATAGTGGATGTAGGAACCCTCGTCGGCGATGATCAGGGTCCGCTCGAACTGGCCCATGTTCTCGGTGTTGATCCGGAAGTAGGCCTGCAACGGAATGTCGACGTGCACACCGGGCGGCACGTAGATGAACGACCCACCCGACCACACCGCGGTGTTGAGTGCGGAGAACTTGTTGTCACCGGCCGGGATCACCGTCCCGAAGTACTGCCGGAACAACTCGGGCTGCTCACGCAATGCGGTATCGGTGTCGAGGAAGAGCACTCCCTGGGCCTCGAGGTCCTCGCGGATCGAGTGGTAGACGACCTCGGATTCGTACTGGGCCGCGACACCCGACACCAGCCGTTGCTTCTCGGCCTCGGGGATGCCGAGGCGGTCGTAGGTGTTCTTGATGTCCTCGGGAAGTTCTTCCCAGGTGGTCGCCTGCTTCTCGCTGGAGCGCACGAAGTACTTGATGTTGTCGAAGTCGATGCCGTCGAGGTCGGAGCCCCAGTTCGGCATCGGCTTCTTGTAGAACGTCCGCAACGCCTTGAGACGGATGTCGAGCATCCACTCCGGCTCGCTCTTCTTCGCCGAGATGTCGCGCACCACGGCCTCGGAGATACCGCGTTGGGCACTGGCCCCGGCCACGTCGGTGTCCGACCAGCCGTACCCGTAATTGCCGAGGGAGGCGATGGTCTCCTCCTGGCTCAGTGGCAGGACCTCGGGTGCAGTTGTCATGCCGGTGCTCCTTGTTCGTTGTCGGATGCCGAAGCGTTGGGGGCGAGCCGCAGATGCAGCGGTATGTGGGTGGTGCAGGCGCAGTCGCCGTTGGCGATGGAGGCCAGTTGCTGGACATGTGTTCCGAGCACCTCGGAGATGGCTTGCTGCTCGGCTTCGCAGAGCTCCGGAAACTCTTCGGCCACATGCGAAACCGGGCAGTGGTGCTGGCAGATCTGGATGCCCTTGACCGGTCCGCCCACCCGGGTGGTGGTGGTGGCATAGCCGGCCCGGGTCAGCGCTTCGGCAACCCGGTCGGCCGCCTCCTCGACCTCGTTGTCGTCGTCCGATCCGGCCGGAGCCACCCCCTCGAGGATGGTGTCGATCCGGCGGCGGGCGAAGGTCCGCACCGCCTCCTCGCCGCCGATCTCCCGAAGTTGCCGCATCGCGGCCGAGGCGAGGTCGTCGTAGGTGTGCTCGAGCTTGGCCCGGCCACCCGCGGTGAGCCGGTAGCGCTTGGCGGGGCGGCCCCGTCCCGCCTGCTGCCAGGCCGCGGCCGGATTGGCCTCGGCGTCGCCGCCGTCGACCAGCGCATCGAGATGGCGCCGCACCCCGGCCGCGGAAATGCCGAGGCGACGTCCGATCTCGACCGCTGTGATCGAACCCGATTCCAGCAGCAACTGCACGATCGCGCTGCGCGTCCGGCCGTCCTGCGCCGACACCCGCGGCACGGGCGTAGCGTCGGAGAGGATTTTCACAACGCCAGTGTGACGCAATTAAGCAGACCGGTCTAGCAAGGGCAGCCTCACCTATTTTATCGTCCGGCGGCCGGTCGCAGCCGGTTACAGTGCTGTGGTGGCAGCCCGCCAGCACCCCCTCAGTCTGTCGATCGCCAGCTGGCACGGCGACGAACGGACCGTGGGCGCGCCGCTCAACCCGGCCGAGCTGCGGGCCATGCACCACACCCGGCTTTTCGGGGCCACCGGCACCGTCCTGATGGCCATCGGCGCCCTCGGCGCCGGAGCCCGGCCGGTGGTGCAGGACCCGACCTTCGGGGTGCGCCTGCTGAACCTGCCGTCGCGGATCCAAACCGTTTCGCTGACGATGACCACCACCGGTGCGGTGATGATGGCGCTGGCCTGGTTGATGCTCGGCCGCTTCGTGCACGGTCCGCGCCGGATGTCGCGCAGCCAGCTCGATCGAACCCTGCTGCTGTGGATGCTGCCGCTGCTGATCGCCCCGCCCATGTACAGCAAGGACGTCTACTCCTACCTCGCGCAGAGCCAGATCGCCCGCAACGGTCTGGACCCGTACGAGGTCGGCCCGGCACCGGGGTTGGGGCTGGACCACGTGTTCACCTCCTCGGTGCCCAGCCTCTGGCGCGAGACACCGGCACCGTACGGGCCGCTTTTCCTGTGGATCGGCCGTGGCATCTCCGCGCTCACCGGGGAGAACGTCGTGGCGGCGGTGCTGTCACACCGCCTGGTCGTGTTGATCGGTGTTGGCCTGATCGTCTGGGCCACACCGCGATTGGCGCGCCGGTGCGGCGTGGCGGAGGTCACCGCGCTGTGGCTCGGTGCAGCCAACCCACTGCTGCTGATGCATCTGGTGGCCGGCATCCACAACGAGGCTTTGATGCTGGGCCTGATGCTGACCGGAACCGAGATCGCGCTGCGGGGCATCGACGGAGCATCGGCCGGAGCCGCCAAACCGCTGCTACCCCGGCCGCTGCACTGGCCGCAGTCCCGCGCCGACTGGGCACGGTGGGCGCCGCTGGGCCTGCTGCTGGCGGGCACGATCCTGATCACCCTGTCGTCACAGGTGAAACTGCCGGGGCTGCTGGCCCTGGGCTTCACCGCGATGGCGTTGGCCCACCGGTGGGGCGGCACGTGGAAGGCGTTCCTGTCGGCCGGTGTCCTGACGATGTCGGTCGCACTGGTGGTGACGGCGCTCGTCGGCTGGGCGAGCGGGCTGGGCTTCGGCTGGCTGTTCACCCTGGGCACCGCCAATGTGGTGCGCAGTTGGATGTCGCCGCCGACCCTGCTGGCGCTGGCCACCGGACAGGTGGGCATCCTGCTCGGTCTGGGTGATCACACCACCGCGGTGCTGTCCCTGACCCGCGCGATGGGCGTGCTGATCATCGCGATCATGGTGACCTGGCTGCTGCTCGCAGTGCTGCGCGGCCGGTTGCATCCGGTCGGCGGACTGGGCGTGGCGATGGGCGCCACGGTGCTGTTGTTCCCGGTCGTGCAGCCGTGGTACCTGCTGTGGGCGATCATCCCGCTGGCGGCCTGGGCCACCCGTCCGCGTTTCCGGATCGCCACCATCGCAGTGACGCTGATCGTCGGGATCTTCGGTCCGACCGCCAATGGTGACCGCTTTGCGTTGTTCCAGATCCTCAACGCGACACTGGCCAGTGCGGTGATCGTGCTGCTGCTGATCGGGCTGACGCTCAACCGGTTGCCGTGGCGTTACGTGCCCGGTACCGACGAGCGATACAGCGGCGAGGATCTCGAGACCGGGGCGTCCGCGAGTCCGTCACGGCCACCACCGGCGACCGGCCCCGCGCGCGAGGCCTACGCTGATTCCCCGTGAGGTCTGGCTCCCCCACCCCGGTACGACTACGTGGGGTGTCGAAACGTTACGGGTCGACCCTCGCGGTGTCCGCCCTCGACCTCGATGTCGAGCGCGCTGAGGTTTTTGCCCTGCTCGGGCCTAATGGCGCCGGCAAGACGACGACCGTGGAGATGTGCGAGGGCTTCGTCCGGCCGGACGCGGGCACCATCGAGGTGCTCGGACTCGATCCCGCGGCCGACAATGCCCGGTTGCGCGAACGCATCGGAGTCATGTTGCAGGGCGGCGGTGGCTACCCCGCGGCCCGCGCCGGCGAGATGCTCGCACTAGTGGCCTCCTACGCGGCCCGGCCGCTGGATCCGGCCTGGCTGCTCGACACCCTCGGACTCACCGACGTCGCCCGAACCACCTACCGCAGGCTGTCCGGCGGCCAGCAACAGCGCCTCGCACTGGCCTGCGCCATCGTCGGCCGACCGGAGTTGGTGTTCCTCGACGAACCGACCGCCGGTATGGATGCCCACGCCAGGATCGTGGTGTGGGAACTGATCGATGCCCTTCGCCGCGACGGTGTGACCGTGGTGCTGACCACCCATCAGCTCAAGGAAGCCGAGGAGTTGGCCGACCGGATCGTCATCATCGACCGCGGGTCCCCCGTCGCAGCGGGGACTCCTGCCGAACTGATGCGAAGCGGGGCCGAGGACCAGTTGCGGTTCAGCGCACCGCGCAAGCTGGACCTGTCGCTGCTGGTGTCGGCTCTGCCCGAGGGCTACCGGGCCAGCGAGCCCACCCCGGGCGAATACCTGGTCGAGGGCAAGGTCGACCCGCAGGTGCTCGCCACCGTGACCGCATGGTGCGCCCGGCTCAACATCCTGGCCAATGACCTCCGGGTCGAACAGCGCAGCCTCGAAGATGTGTTCCTTGACCTGACCGGCAAGGAGTTGCGGTCGTGACTGACCTTTTTCCCGCGGGGACCTTCACCCCCGACCCGCGCCCCAGCACCGTGCCGCGGATGCTGGCCGCCCAGTACGGGCTGGAACTGAAGTTGCTGCTGCGCAACGGCGAACAGCTGTTGCTGACCATGTTCATCCCGATCACCCTGCTGGTGGGCCTGACCCTGCTGCCGCTCGGTGACTTCGGGGACAATCGGGTGGCGGTGTTCGTGCCGGCCATCATGGCGCTGGCGGTGATCTCGACGGCGTTCACCGGCCAGGCCATCGCGGTCGCATTCGACCGCCGCTACGGGGCGCTGAAACGCCTTGGCGCAACTCCATTGCCGGTATGGGGGATCATCGCGGGCAAGGCGCTGGCCGTGGTGACAGTCGTGTTCCTGCAGGCGATCATCCTCGGCGGCATCGGGCTGGCGCTGGGCTGGCGGCCACAGCCGGCGGGTCTGCTGCTCGGTGCGGCGGTCATCGCGTTGGGCACCGCGACCTTCGTTGCGATGGGACTGCTGCTCGGCGGCACCCTGCGCGCCGAGATCGTGCTGGCCCTGGCCAACCTGCTCTGGTTCGTGTTCGCCGGCCTGGGTGCGCTGACGGTGGAGAGCGCCACCGTCCCGAAGGCACTGGCCTGGGTCGCTCGCCTGACGCCGTCGGGGGCGCTGACCGAGTCGTTGTCGCGCGCCACCGAGCTGTCCGTCGACTGGTTCGGCATCGCCGTTCTGACGGTCTGGGGCCTGCTGTCCGCGGCGGCCGCCCTGCGCTGGTTCCGGTTCACCTGATCGCGATCCCCACTACAGCGCCCCACGACCGGCGCCCTACTACGGCGCGTAGTTCAACCTCCACTAGGATCGGGCGGTGACCGTGGTCCGGCTCTTCTTGCGACTGGTGGACAAGCTTCCGCTGCCCAGCCTGCGGACTCAGCGCCTCATCGCCGCCGCAGTGGTACTGAGCCAGGCACTGATCTCGGTCACCGGTTCCATCGTCCGGGTCACCGGATCCGGTCTGGGCTGTCCCACCTGGCCGCAGTGCTTTCCCGGCAGCTTCACACCGGTACCGCATGCCGAAGTACCGGGTATCCACCAGGCCGTCGAGTTCGGCAACCGGCTGCTGACCTTCGCCGTGGTGATCACGGCGGCCGCGGCGGTGCTGGCGGTGACCCGGGCCAGACGGCGCCGCGAGGTGCTGGTCTACGCCTGGTTGATGCCCGCCTTCACGGTCGTGCAGGCGGTGATCGGCGGGATCACCGTGTTGACCGGGCTGCTGTGGTGGACGGTGGCGATCCACCTGCTGGTGTCGATGGCCATGGTCTGGGTGGCCACCCTGTTCTACTGCAAGGTCGGCCAGCCCGATGACGGTGTCCCCGTCAACGTCGTCCCGAAACCGATGCGCCAGTTGACCTTCCTCAGCGCAGTCGCGCTGACCGCCACCCTGATCACCGGCACGTTGGTGACCGGCGCCGGTCCGCACGCCGGCGATAAGAGCCCGCAGCGCCCGGTTCCGCGGCTCGAGATCGAGATCGTCACCCTCACCCATGCGCACAGCGCGCTGCTGATCAGCTACCTGAGCTTGTTGGTCGGCCTCGGAGCCGGATTGCTGGCCGTGGGCGCCCCGGCTGCCGTCAGACGCCGACTCGGCGTGCTCGTGGGTCTGGTTGCGACGCAGGCGCTTATCGGCTTCGTGCAGTATCACACCGGCGTACCCGCCGTGCTGGTCGCGATGCACGTCGCCGGCGCGGCTGCCTGCACCGTCGGCACCGCCGCACTATGGGCGTCGATGCGACAGCGGACCGAGGCCCAGTCGCTCGCAGGCTGACTCGACCCCCACGGCAAACCGGCGCTGCTGCAGTTCCCGGGTGCGGGCGTCGAGTTGCCGCCAGCCCAGGGACGGCTCGATGAGTTCCAGTTCCAGCAGCACGGGATCCTGCGAGCCGCCGATCAGGTCCACCCGGGCGTACAGCAGGTCGGCCTTGGCCATTCCCGCCCGGGCGCAGGCGACGTCCAGTGCGGCATGGCCCAGATCCCACAGTTCGAAATCCGGGTCGGCCGGGGTGAGCGCCTCCCGGGCAAACGTGCCCGAGGGGTCCAGATCCGGTTGCTCACCCTCCGGAGGAAGGATCGGGCCCTTGGTGAACGCGTGGGACTGTTGCCCGCCGATAAACACCAGTGCCGTCTCGCCCTGCTCGACCCGGGAGTCGTACGGCTGCACCAGCGCGCTGCGGCCCCGATCCAGAATCGTCGCGGCATGCTCGGCGGCCGCCACCTGGTCGGCGAACCGGAAGGTGTCGATCGAACCGGCACCCACCGCGGGCTTGACCACCACCTCCGCACCCCGAACGGCGCGCGGCAGGACCGGGGCCTGGCCGGGTTCGAGGAAGAACGACGCCATCGTGGGCACGCCCGCGGCGGCGAGGTCCTGCAGGTAATGCTTATCGCTGTTCCACGCCACCAACGCCGGCGGGTTGAGCAGGTTGCGCACCCGGGTGGTCCAGTCCAGGAACTCCTCGCGGCGTTCGGCGTAGTCCCAGGCCGCACGCAGGATCACCAGATCGGCGGTCTCGGTCTGCGGGTCGTCCCACGACATCCACCGGGCGTGTAAACCCCGGCGGCGCAGGGCGGCGACCAGACCGTCATCGTCTCCATCGCCGTCGGACAGCGCCGGACAGGACGCCAGCACGATCCGGGGGTGGAAGATATCCGGCCGGGCCAACTTCATCGGAACACCGCTGGGCTGTTGATAACCACGGAGGGGATGATAGTGACATGCACGCAGTGGAAGTCGCCGTTACCGGCGGCCCGGAGGTTCTTCAGTACATCGAGCGGCCGATGCCCTCCCCCGGTGCGGGTGAGGTACTCATTCGCGCCGACGCCATCGGGGTCAACTACATCGACACCTATTTCCGCTCCGGGCTGTATCCGCGCGAACTGCCTTTCGTGGTCGGCCAGGAGGTGTGCGGGACCATCGCGGCGGTCGGCGACGATGTCGCCGCCATCAGCGTCGGCGATCGCGTCGTCACCGCCAACGCAACCGGCGCTTACGCCGAATTCTCTACGGCTCCTGCTGATTTCGTCGCCTACGTGCCCGAAGCAGTGCAGTCCGACGCCGTAGCCTCAGCCCTGCTCAAGGGACTGACGGCGCACTACCTGATCAAGTCGGTGTACCCGGTACAGCCACGCGACTTCGTTCTGGTTCACGCCGGCGCCGGCGGCGTCGGCCTCATCCTCACCCAGTGGGCCACCAGTCTCGGCGCGCGGGTGATCACCACCGCGTCGACGCGTGAGAAGGCCGAACTGTCGCGGCAGGCCGGGGCGGTCGAGGTTCTCGACTATCCCGATGATCCCGCGGTGTTCGCCGACCGGGTCCGCTCCCTGACCGATGGACGGGGAGTCGCCGCGGTCTACGACGGAGTCGGCAAGTCCACCTTCGACGCCAGCCTGGCCAGCCTGGCGGTCCGTGGCACCCTCGCGCTGTTCGGCGCCTCCAGTGGGGCTGTCCCGCCGGTCGACCCGCAGCGACTCAACGCCGCCGGATCGGTGTACCTGATCCGTCCGAACCTGGCCCATTTCATCCGCACCCCCGACGAATTCGCTTGGCGTGCCGGCGAGTTGCTCGACGCGATCGCCGATGGATCGCTCACCGTGACCGTGGGCGGGCATTACCCACTGGCCGAGGCGCAGCGCGCGCACGAGGATCTGCAGGCCCGCAGAACCACAGGCTCGGTCGTGCTGCTGCCATGAACCCCGCTCAGCCGAACAGCAGCGGCAGCGGGATGACCGAGTCCACCGCCAGCGCACAGAACACCGCGGCCAGATAGTTGTTGGAGTGCAGGAACAGCTTCAGCGGCTTGACCGGGTCGCCGCGGAGCACCCCGGCGTGCAGCCGGTGCGCCAGGGTCAAAAACCAGGCCCCGGCCAGCACCGCGACCGACGCGTACAGCCAGCCCGCAGCCGGAACCAGAGCCAGGGTGGCGGCCACCGTCAGCCAGGTGTAGATCACCACCTGCTTGGTGACCTCGCGCTCGGTGGCCACCACGGGCAGCATCGGCACGCCGGCGGCGCGGTAGTCCTCTTTGTATTTCATCGCCAGCGCCCAGGTGTGCGGCGGGGTCCAGAAGAAGATGATGGCGAACATCGCCAGCGCCTGCCAGCCGATCGTGCCGGTGACCGCCGACCAGCCGATCATCACCGGCATACAACCGGCCGCGCCGCCCCAGACCACATTCTGGGAGGTGCGGCGCTTGAGCAGCAGGGTGTAAACCAGCACGTAGAACGCGATGGTGGCGGCGGCCAGATGCGCCGAGAGCAGGTTGGTGGTCCACCACAGCCAGAAGAACGATCCGATCGACAGCGCCATGCCGAACACGAAGGCGTGGCTGCGTGGCACGACGGACCGGGCCAGCGGCCGGCCGGCGGTCCGCTTCATCACCTTGTCGATATCGGCGTCGGCGACGCAATTCAGTGTGTTGGCGCCGCCGGCTGCCAGCATCCCGCCGAACAGCGTGTTGAGGATCAGCACCAGGTCGACCGAACCCCGCGAGGCGAGCAGCATCGCCGGGATCGTGGTGACCAGAAGAAGTTCGACCACTCGAGGCTTGGTCAGCGCCAGGTAGCCCAGCAGGCTGCTGCGGATCCGGCTCGGCCCGGTTGAGGCCTCCGGGCCGCCGGTCTCGCCGACGAGGCGGGTTTCGGGCATCCTCACGCAGTCAACTCCTCACGGACGGAACAATCCGCCCCAGCGTCTACTACACAGGATGGTAGACCTCGACGCTGCCAATTCGGTATCGCAGGGTCGATTACCGGCATTAGGGTGTGCTGGAGTATCGGGATGCCGACTGATTCGACCTCTCCAGGAGTTATTTCGTGACCACGCTCGACGAGATTTCCTTGCTCACCCAGCCGCACCATCCCGATGACTGGACCGAGTTGGACACCCGTGCGGTCGACACGGCGCGGGTGCTGGCCGCCGATGCGGTGCAGAAGGTCGGCAATGGTCATCCCGGTACGGCGATGAGCCTGGCGCCGGCGGCGTACACGCTGTTCCAGCGGGTGATGCGGCACGACCCGAGTGACACCGAATGGCTGGGCCGGGACCGGTTCGTGCTGTCCTGCGGACATTCCAGCCTCACCCTCTACCTGCAGCTGTATCTGGGCGGGTTCGGGCTGGAACTCGCCGATATCGAGGCGTTGCGCACCAAGGGCTCCAAGACCCCGGGCCACCCGGAGTTCCGGCACACCAAGGGTGTGGAGATCACCACCGGGCCGCTGGGGCAGGGCCTGGCCTCGGCGGTCGGTATGGCGATGGCCGCGCGCTTCGAGCGCGGCCTGTTCGACCCCGACGCTCCGGTCGGCGCCAGCCCGTTCGACCACTACATCTATGTCATCGCCTCCGATGGCGATATGCAGGAAGGCGTCACCAGCGAGGCCTGTTCGCTGGCCGGCACCCAGCAACTGGGCAACCTCATCGTGATCTGGGACGATAACGAGATCTCGATCGAGCACAACACCAAGATCGCCTTCACCGAGGACACCCCGGCCCGCTACGAGGCCTACGGCTGGCACGTTCAGGTCGTGGAGGGTGGCGAGAACGTCGCCGGCATCGAAGCGGCCATCACCGCGGCGCAGAAGGTCACCGATAAGCCGTCGTTCATCGCCCTGCGCACCATCATCGGCTACCCGGCCCCCACCAAGATGAACACCGGCGGGGTGCACGGCTCGGCACTGGGCGCCGAGGAGGTGGCCGCCACCAAGAAGATCCTCGGCTTCGACCCGGAGCAGAGCTTCGAGGTCGCTGAGGACGTCATCGCCCACACCCGCAAGCTCGTCGACCGTGGGCGGCAGGCCCACCAGAGTTGGCAGGCCGACTTCGACGCCTGGGCGCAGCGCGAACCGGAGCGTAAGGCGCTGCTGGATCGTCTGCTGGCAGGCACCCTGCCCGACGGCTGGGACGCCGACCTGCCGCACTGGGAACCCGGTTCCAAGCCGGTAGCCACCCGGGCCGCGTCCGGTGATGTGCTCTCGGCGATCGGCCCGAAGCTGCCCGAACTCTGGGGCGGTTCCGCTGATCTCGCCGGCAGCAACAACACCACCATCAAGGGTGCGAAATCCTTTGGTCCCCCGTCGATCTCGACCGAGGACTGGGACGCCACCTGGTACGGCCGCACCCTGCACTTCGGCATCCGCGAGCACGCCATGGGCGCAATCCTGTCCGGCATCGTGCTGCACGGCCCAACCCGCGCCTACGGGGGAACATTCCTGCAGTTCGCCGACTACATGCGCGGCGCCGTGCGACTGGCCGCACTGATGGACATCGACCCCATCTACGTCTGGACACATGACTCGATCGGACTCGGCGAGGACGGTCCGACCCATCAGCCGATCGAGCACCTGGCCGCACTGCGGGCGATCCCGAAGCTGTCGGTGGTGCGTCCGGCCGACCCCAACGAGACGGCCTACGCCTGGCGCACCATCCTCGAGCGCGCGGCCACCGGCGGCCCGACCGGACTGATCCTGACCCGTCAGGGTGTGCCGGTCCTGGAAGGCACCAGTAGCGAGGGGGTCGCTCGCGGCGGTTATGTACTCGGCGAATGCGGATCGGCGGACGCCGATGTGATCATCATCGCCACCGGATCCGAGGTTCAACTGGCCGTCGAGGCGGCAAAGATGTTGGCCGACAAGGACATCAAGGCCTGCGTCGTCTCGATGCCCTGCGTTGAGTGGTTCGAGTCCCAGCCGCAGTCCTACCGCGACCATGTGCTGCCGCCGGACGTTCCGGCCCGCGTCGCCGTCGAGGCGGGTATCGCCCAGAGTTGGTACAAGTACGTCGGCGACACCGGCGAGATCATCTCCATCGAGCACTACGGCGAATCCGCCGACGACAAGACCTTGTTCCGCGAGTTCGGGTTCACCCCCGAGGCCGTCGTGGCCGCCGCGGAGCGGGCGATCGACAACTAACCCACCCTCCGAAAAGGAATCACCATGGCTCAGAATCCGAATCTGGCGGCCCTGTCCGCGGCGGGTGTCTCCGTCTGGCTCGACGATCTGTCCCGGGACCGGCTGAGGTCGGGGAACCTGCAGGACCTGATCGACACCCGCAGCATCGTCGGCGTCACCACCAACCCGTCGATCTTCCAGGCGGCGCTGTCGAAGGGGACCGCCTATGCCGATCAGGTGGCCGAACTCGCCGCGCGGGGCGCCGATGTCGACGCCGTCATCCGTACCGCCACCACCGACGACGTCCGCGAGGCCTGCGATGTGCTGCGGCCGCAGTGGAACGCGTCCAACGGCGCCGACGGCAGGGTCTCGATCGAGGTCGACCCGCGTCTGGCACATGACACCGACAAGACGATCCTGCAGGCCATCGAGTTGTGGAAGATCGTCGACCGGCCCAACCTGCTGATCAAGATCCCGGCGACGCTGGCGGGCCTGCCGGCCATCACGGCCGTCATCGCCGAAGGCATCTCGGTCAACGTGACGCTGATCTTCTCGGTGGAGCGCCACCGCGCGGTGATGGAGGCCTACCTCGCCGGACTGGAGGCTGCCAGACCGGCCGGCCACGACCTGAACTCGATATTCTCGGTCGCGTCCTTCTTCGTCTCCCGGGTCGACACCGAGATCGACAAACGGCTCGAGGCCATCGGCACCGCGGAGGCGCTGGCGCTGCGCGGCCAGGCCGGTGTGGCCAACGCCCGGCTCGCCTACGCCGCATTCGAAGACGTCTTCGGTTCGGGGGGACGCTGGACTGCACTCGCCCAGGCCGGCGCCTGGGTGCAGCGCCCGTTGTGGGCGTCGACCGGCGTGAAGAACCCGGACTACTCCGACACGCTGTACGTCACCGAACTGGTGGCGCGCGACACCGTCAACACGATGCCGGAGAAGACTCTCGACGCCGTCGCGGACCACGGTCGGATCACCGGCGACACCATCACCGGAACCGCCGCCGCCTCCCAGCAGGTGTTCGACGAGCTTGAGGCGGTCGGAATCGACCTCGGCGACGTCTTCCGGCATCTCGAGGAGGACGGCGTGGACAAGTTCGAGAAGTCCTGGCAGGAACTGCTGGACGCCACCCAGGCCCAGTTGGACACTGCAGGGAAATAGATCCGGTCATGAGTCCCACCAAATCGGCCAGCGTCTCCACACCGGTCCCGTCCGGGTGGCGGAACCCGCTGCGGGACAAGCGCGACAAGCGGATGCCCCGCATCGCCGGTCCGTGCGGCGTGGTGATCTTCGGGGTCACCGGAGACCTGTCCCGCAAGAAGCTGATGCCGGCGATTTACGACTTGGCCAACCGGGGCCTGCTGCCACCGTCGTTCGCACTGGTCGGGTTCGCCCGGCGGGATTGGGCTGACGAGGATTTCGGTCAGGTCGTCTACGAGGCGGTCAAGCAGCATGCCCGCACCCCGTTCCGTCAGGAGGTCTGGGACCGGCTGTCCGAGGGCTTCCGTTTCGTCCAGGGCAGCTTCGACGACGATGCGTCATTCGCCAGCCTCGCCGAGACGTTGACCAAGCTCGATATCGAGCGCGGCACCGGCGGCAACCATGCCTTCTACCTCTCCATCCCGCCGAACGCGTTCCCGGTGGTCTGCGAACAGCTCAAGCGATCCGGACTGGCCGACCCCGAGGATGGGCGCTGGAGCCGAGTCGTCATCGAGAAGCCGTTCGGACATGACCTGGCCAGTGCCGAGGATCTCAACGAGGTGGTCAACAGCGTGTTCCCCGAGGAGTCGGTGTTCCGCATCGACCACTACCTCGGCAAGGAGACGGTGCAGAACATCCTGGCCCTGCGGTTCGCCAACGAACTGTACGAGCCGATCTGGAACAGCCACTACGTCGACAGTGTGCAGATCACCATGGCCGAGGACATCGGTCTGGGCGGCCGCGCCGGCTATTACGACGGCATCGGCGCCGCCCGCGACGTCATCCAGAATCACCTGCTGCAACTGCTGGCCCTGACCGCGATGGAAGAACCGGTGAACTTCGGACCCGCGGAGGTCAAGGCCGAGAAGGTCAAGGTGCTCGGAGCCACCAGGCTGGCGCAGCCGCTGGATCTGACCACCTCGCGCGGTCAGTACGCCGCCGGCTGGCAGGGCGGGGAGCAGGTGGTCGGGCTGCTCGAGGAGGAGGGCTTCTCGCACACCTCGACCACCGAGACCTTCGCGGCGATCACGCTGGAAGTCGACACCCGGCGCTGGGCCGGCGTGCCGTTCTATCTGCGGACCGGAAAACGCCTGGGCCGCAGGGTGACCGAGATAGCGCTGTTGTTCAAGCGGGCCCCGCACCTGCCGTTCGACCGCACCATGACCGAGGAACTCGGGCAGAACGCCCTGGTGATCCGGGTCCAGCCGGATGAGGGAATCACCATCCGGTTCGGCTCCAAGGTCCCGGGCAGCACCATGGAAGTCCGCGACGTCAACATGGACTTCTCCTACGGCTCCGCTTTCGCCGAGGACTCCCCCGAGGCCTACGAGCGTCTGATCCTCGATGTACTGCTCGGCGAACCGTCGCTGTTCCCGGTCAATGCCGAGGTCGAATTATCCTGGGAGATATTGGATCCCGCCCTGGAGTACTGGGCTGCAAACGGCAAGCCGGACCCGTACGAGTCGGGCACCTGGGGGCCGGACTCGGCCTTCGAGATGTTGCAGCGGTCCGGTCGGGAATGGCGGCGCCCGTGATCGTCGATCTGCCGGACACCACCACCAACGCCATCAACAAGCGGATCACCTCGCTGCGCGAAGAAGGCGGCGCCATCACCCTGGGCCGGGTACTGACCCTGGTGGTCGCGCCCGACAACGAGGACATCCTCGAGGACGCGATCGAGGCCGCCGTCGGAGCCAGCCGGGAGCACCCCTGCCGGATCATCGTGGTGGTGCCCACCGACCGGTCGTCCACCGCGGCGCGACTGGACGGCCAACTGCGGGTCGGTGGCGACGCCGGCGCCGGTGAAGTCGTCGTGCTGCGGACCTCCGGGCCACTGGCCGATCACGCCAGCAGTGTGGTGCTGCCGTTCCTGCTGCCCGATACCCCGGTGGTGGCCTGGTGGCCCGGGACGCCTCCGGCGGTTCCGGCGCAGGATCCCCTGGGGCGCTTGGCTGTTCGTCGGATCACCGACGCCACCGGCGCCCCCGATCCGTTGGCGTCGCTGCGCGGCCGGCTGGAGAGTTACGCCCAGGGCGATACCGACCTGGCCTGGAGCCGGATCACCTACTGGCGGGCGCTGCTGGCCTCAGCGCTGGAACAACCCCCGTACGAGACGGTGACCTCCGCGGTGGTGTCGGGCCTGGCCACCGAACCCGCCCTGGACATCCTGGCCGGCTGGCTGGCCGGCCGTATCGACGGCCCCGTCAGCCGCG
>JBFYOR010000357.1:0-4061 GCA_041303695.1 Mycobacterium sp.
GCGAAGCCGACGCGGAATCCCGGATCTACGCCGCCATGATGGAACTCATCGCGGCCCACGGCGGCAACGTCAGTTCCGAGCACGGCGTCGGCAGCCGCAAGCGCGGCTATCTGGCGATGTCACGACAACCCGCGGATATCGCCGCCATGCGGACCATCAAAGCCGCCCTGGACCCGACCGGATATCTCAATCCGGCAGTGCTGTTCGACTGACACGCTGCTGGTCGACGGACCGTGAACCACCCACCAGGAAGACCGCGGCCAGCACACCGAACAATGCGACGAACGCCGGCAGCAGGACCGACTGGGACATCGCCGCGGCGAACGGCCCGTGCAGATCCGGCGGCAGGTTCACCACATCGGGCTCCCCCCGCGCGGCGGCACCGGCCGGCATCTCGGCGGTGATGCGCGACGACATGAACGCGGCCATGCTGGCGCTGCCCAGGACCGAGCCGATCTGGCGCATGGTGTTGTAGACCCCCGATCCCGCCCCGGCCAGACGGGTGGGCAGATTGCGGGTCGCGGTGGCACCCAGCGGGGACCAGATGAACGCCATCCCGGTGCCCATCGCGGCCATCGGCAGCAGCAGCCGCCAGATCGGGGTGCTCGGGGTCATCTCCACCGACAGCCACATCAGGGCGATCGCCAGCGTCGCGAACCCGAATCCGATGATCGGCCGCGGGTGTGACCGGTCGACGAGCCTGCCCACGAACGGGGCCAGCACACCGGTGGCGACGGCCATCGGAGCGGTCAGCAGCGCGGCGCGGGTGGGGGTGAGTCCGCATACCGTCTGGGCGTAGAACATCACCGGGAGAATCATCGCCGTCACCGCGAAGCCGATGACGGCGATGCCGATATTGGCAAGGCCGAAGTCGCGATCGGCGAAGACCTGCAACGGAATCAGCGGTTCGCGGGGGTTGACCGACTGCCAGTAGACGAACGCCACCATGAACGCCACACCCCCGGCGATCACCGCCCACACCCGCGGCTGCCAGTCGTACGGCTGCCCCTCCTGCAGTCCGAACACGATCAGGAACAGACCCGCACCGGAGAGCACCAGACCGATGACGTCGAAGCGGTGCGGCTGGGTTTCCAGCGCCGGAATCAGCCACACCGCCAGCACCACGCCGATGACGCCGATCGGCACATTGACGAAGAAGATCCACTGCCAGCCGAGGCGGTCGACCAGCACTCCGCCGGCCAGCGGGCCGAGCAGGGTGGCCACCCCTGCGGTGGCACCCCACACGCTCAATGCCACGCCGCGGCGATCCGGCGGGAAGATCCGGGTGATCATGGACAGCGTCTGCGGGGTCAGCAGCGCCGCGCCGAAACCCTGCAGCACCCGCGCCGCGATCAGCATGCCGATCGACCCGGACAACCCGCACCACACCGACGCCGCGGTGAACACCACCAGACCGGCGATATAGAGGTTCTTGGGGCCGAACCGGTCGCCCAGTCGGCCGGCCAGCAGCAGCGGCACCGCGTAGGCCAGCAGGTAGGCGCTGGTGACCCAGATGATGGTGTCGTAGTCGGTGATGTGCAGCGCGGCCATGATGCTCGGGTTGGCGACCGCGACGATGGTCGAATCGACAAGGATCATGAAGAAGCCGACCAGCATGGCCCACAGCGCTTTCCACGGGTCAGCCGACTGCTCACCCGCGCTCATCGCACCGATGCTGCCAGCACACGCCCGGGGGGTATCGGCGGGGTCGTGGCGGATTAGGTTTAACCCAGGGGCCTGAACAACAGCGGGTTTGAACAAAAACAGAGGGGAATCCCATGCACGCAGAACGTTTTCGAGGCCTGGTCGACGCGACCGGACCATTCGTGTCGATCTATTTCGACGACTCGCATGACACCCAGGATGCGGCCGCCCAACTCGACGCCCGGTTGCGCGATGTCCGCAAGCACCTCGAGGAGCAGGCCGTCGACGCCGCTGTGATCGAGTCCATCGAGACGGCGGTGCGCTCCGCCCGCCCCCCGGTCGGCCGCAGCGGCCGCGGCGTGATCGCCGCGGGTGCCACGATCGTGCTCGATGAGCATCTGATCCGGCCGCCGGCGTCGACCGTCCTGCGGGTCTCCGAGCTGCCCTACCTGGTGCCGGTCATCGAGCACGGAATGCTGCACACGTCGTATCTGCTGGCGGCGGTCGACCACACCGGCGCGGACATCTCGCTGCACAGCGCCGGCGCCGCCGGCACCGAAAGCGTGCAGGGCACCGGCCACGGCGGCCCCCAGGGCCGGGTCGAGGAAGCAGTCCGCAGGAACATCCGGGAAGTCGCCGACCGGCTCACCCACCTCTGCGACGAGACCGGTGCGGGCATCGTGTTCATCACCGGCGAGGCGGACGCCCGCGCCGAATTGGTCGCGGAACTGCCCGAACGGGTGGCCGCCAAGGCGGTCGCGCTGCAGGGCGGCGGGCGCACCGCCGGCACCGACGAGGCGGAGGTGCACCACGAGATCGGCCAGGAGTTCCTCAAGCGCCGACTGGCCGCCATCGACGCCGCCGCCCAGCGGTTCGCCGCCGGCCACGGCGCCGGGCTGGCGGTCGACGGGCTGGCCGATGTGACGGCTGCGCTGCGCGACGGGGCCGTCGACACCCTCATCATCGGCGACCTCGGCGACGCCGCGGTGGTCGCCGACCACGACCAGTTGACGGTGATCGGCCCGGACGCCGACACCGTCTCGGCCTTGGGCGGCTCGCCCGACCGGGTGCTGCGCGCCGACGAAGCCCTGCCACTGCTGGCGGTGGCCACCGGAGCGGCCGTGGTCCGCACCGATGAGCGGATGAATCCCGCCGACGGGATCGGCGCGGTGCTGCGCTACCCGGATACCGCCGCGCGATGAGTGGGGCACTTGCCGCAGCCGCCGTTCGTTAGCCTTGGCGTCACGTCCAGAGCAGATCGGGAGACACGCCATGAAGCTTCGCCGCAAGAAGTCGGAGCAGCCGGATCCGGAGCGGTCGGATAACGTGCCAGCCCGGCCCGAGGATGCCGGTATCTCGGCAAAGGTGCTCTCCCACGTTCTGGAGTCCAGCACCAGGCTGCAGGCACCCGCTGTCCATGCGTACGTGGCGAGGCTGCGTCGCTCCAGCCCCGACGCCACCCCGGCCCAGATCGTCACCAGGCTGGAGAAGCACTACCTGGCCGCGGTGATGGCCAGTGGCGCTGCCGTGGGTTCGGCCGCCGCCTTCCCCGGAATCGGCACGCTGGCCGCGCTGTCGGCGGTGGCCGGCGAGACGGTGGTGTTCCTGGAAGCCACCGCCGCGTTCGTGCTGGCGGTGGCGGAGGTGCACGGCATCCCGTTGGAGCAGCGGGAGCGCCGTCGCACCCTGGTGCTCAGCGTCCTGGTGGGCGAGGACGACAGCAAGGGTGCGGTCCGGGACCTGCTCGGACCCGGCCGCACCAGCGGTGCCTGGCTGTCGGAGGCCGAACTGCTGCCGCTACCTTTGGTCTCCCAGCTGAACACCAAGCTGATGCACTACTTCGTCAAGAAGTACACGGTCAAGCGCGCCGCGATGGCCTTCGGCAAGATGCTGCCGGTCGGCATCGGCGCGGCCGTCGGCGGCGGTGGCAACCGGCTGATGGGCAAGAGGATCGTCGGCAACGCCCGCACGGCGTTCGGCCCGGCGCCGGAGCGCTGGCCGGTGACGCTGCATCTGCTGCCCGCCGTCGACGACGGCCCGGCCGCCATCGAAAGCGCGCGGTAGCCGCCGGCCCCATCGGGCGCGGCCGGGCATGGGCCTGACCCGCTTCGGGATCAGCCGCGAGGAGATAGCCTTTTCAGTGCCGGACATCCCGAGGGCACAGAATTGAGGCGAGCGACTCCGTGAGCAGTACGAGTTCACCTTTCGGCCAGAACGAATGGCTGGTCGAGGAGATGTACCGCAAGTTCCGCGACGACCCCTCCTCGGTGGACCCCAGTTGGCACGAGTTCCTCGTCGACTATCGGCCCGACCCGATGACCGCCCAGTCGGCCGTCGTCACTGCGCCGGCGCCCGCCGCCGCACCCGCGGCCCCGCCGGCACCCGCCCCTGCGGCGCCAGTGGTCGCGGCCCCGCCC
>JBFYOR010000358.1:0-14748 GCA_041303695.1 Mycobacterium sp.
CCGCCGAAGGCCTGCAACAGTTGCTGCAGGATCTCGTTGGATCCGTTTGCCGCCCAGACGTTCTCGACGCCGACAGCGACGCCGGTCCGGCCGGTCAGGTAACCGGCGAGATCGGTCCGCAACGCCACGGCGTCGCGGTCGGGGTAGCGGTGCAACTGCGCCGCGGCTTCCCGAACCGCCTCCGCGGCGTCGTCGACCAGCGCACGACTCGGCGGGTAGGGGTTCTCGTTGGTGTTCAGCCGAACCGGCACATCGAGTTGGGGCGCGCCGTAGGGCGATTTGCCGCGCAGGCTGTCCCGCAGTGGCAGGTCGTCGAGACCCACCTGCTGACCCAGGCTCATCAGCGCTCGAACCTCAGACGCACGGCCTCCCCGTGCGCGGGCAGGTCCTCGGCTTTGGCCAGGGTGATCACATGGCCGGCAACGTCTTTGAGAGCGGCCTCGGTGTAGTCCACGACGTGGATACCGCGCAGGAAGGTCTGAACGGACAGCCCACTGGAATGCCGCGCACATCCGGCGGTCGGCAGCACATGGTTGGAGCCGGCGCAGTAGTCGCCGAGGCTGACCGGTGACCACGGGCCGACGAAGATCGCTCCGGCGGCGCGAATCCTGCTTGCCACCTCGGCAGCATCGGCGGTCTGGATCTCCAGGTGCTCGGCCGCGTAGGCGTTGACCACCCGCACCCCGGTGTCGACGTCGTCGACCAGGACGATGCCGGACTGCGGCCCGCTCAACGCCTCGATGACCCGCTCCCGGTGGACGGTAGTCCGCAACTGGACGGCCAACTCGGCCTCGGTGGCCTCGGCCAGTGCGACGCTGTCGGTGACCAGCACACTGGCCGCCATCACATCGTGCTCGGCCTGGCTGATCAGGTCGGCGGCCACGTGCACCGGGTCTGCGGTGTGGTCGGCGAGGATGGCGATCTCGGTCGGGCCGGCCTCGGAGTCGATGCCGACCTGGGAGCGGCAGATCCGTTTTGCCGCAGTCACATAGATGTTGCCCGGCCCGGTGATCATGTCGACCGGCGCCAGTTCCGCTGCGTCGGTGTCGATGCCGCCGTAGGCCAGCAGTGCCACTGCCTGCGCACCGCCGACCGCCCACACCTCGTCGACACCGAGCAGTCGGGCCGCGGCCAGGATGGTCGGGTGCGGCAGGCCGCCGAAACCGGCCTGCGGCGGGCTGGCCACCACCAGCGACTCCACCCCGGCGGTCTGGGCGGGCACCACGTTCATCACCACGCTGGACGGGTAGACCGCGTTACCGCCCGGCACGTACAGCCCGACCCGCTCGACGGGCACCCAGCGTTCGGTGACCGCGGCTCCGGAGCCGAACAATGTGGTGGTGTCGGTGCGGCGTTGGTCGGCGTGCACGGCGCGGGTGCGCTCGATGGCGACCTCGAGCGCGGCGCGGATCTCGGGGTCCAGCCGCATCAGGGCACGCTCAAGCTCGGCAACCGGGACCCGGACGGTGTCCGGGCGTACGCCGTCGAACCTCGCGCCGAACTCCAGTGCGGCCACAGCGCCGCGTTCGGCCACCTCGTCGACGATCGGCCGGACGGTGGGCACGACCGCGTCGACGTCGACCCCGCCGCGGGGCAGCGCCGTGCGCAGCTGCGCCGCGGACATGGTGCGGCCGCGAAGGTCGATACGGGGCATCGCGAAGCTTGTCATTTCTTCAATTGTCCCTGATCGGTGCATGGATAAGAAAATCAATTACGCATCGGCTTTGTTCTCGGCAGATAATGCCCGGATGCGGTGGGAGCTGTGGTTGGCGTTCATCGGGGCGTCCGTCGCGATCAGCGTCTCGCCGGGTGCCGGGGCGATCCAGTCAATGGCGACCGGGCTCACCCACGGTCTGCGCCGGGGCTGGTGGAGTGTCGCCGGACTGCAGATCGGGCTGATGACCCAGCTCGCAGTGGTCGCCGTGGGTCTGGGTGCGGCGGTGGCCGGCTCTCTGCCGGCCTTCACGGTGATCAAGTGGGTCGGTGTGGTCTACCTGGTCTATCTTGCGGTTCGGCAGTGGCGGATCACCGCGCAGGACCTGAACTCCCAGGTTCAGGTCCAGGTTGACGGCGGCCGGCTGGCGCTGCTGGGTCGCGGATTCCTGGTGAACGTCACCAATCCGAAGGGCCTGGTGTTCCTGCTGGCGGTGCTGCCCCAGTTCGTGGTGCCGACCCAGCCGCTGCTCTCGCAGTACCTGGCGATCGGCGTCACCATGACCGTCGTGGACGTCGTGGTGATGGGCGCCTACACCGGCCTGGCGGCACGACTGTTACGCGTTCTGCACACGCCCGCACAGCAGAGGGTGCTCAACCGGACACTGTCCGGGATGTTTGCCGTCGCCGCGGTGGGGCTGTCCCTGGTCCGGCGCGGGGCCGCCAACTAGGAGGGTTGACGGAGTCCCCCGACTGGTCATTGGGTCGGGCGCCGCCGTAGCGAATACTGGGACTCATGAAGGCCTCCGATCACCCCAACAACTCCCCCGGCGTGCCGATGAAGTTTCCGCCGTGGTTCGAGAACTTCCAGATCAAATACATCAACCCTGTCGCGGTGCCGCTCGCCCGCGTCGTCCCGGGCATCACCGTCATCAAGCACCGGGGGCGCTCATCGGGTAAGGCCTTCGAAACCCCGGTGTCGGCCTACCGCAAGGGCCACACCGTCGCGATCATGCTGGCGCACGGAAAAACCAACTGGGTCAAGAACATCCTTGCCGCCGGTGCCGCCGACATCCATCTGGGCGGCCGCGATGTGCACCTGATCAATCCGCGCATCGTGGAGGCAGGTACCCGCGACCCGTCACTGCCCCTGATGGCGCGACTGGCCGCGCGCCGCGGGGTCGGCGTGTTCGTCGCCGACGTGGCATCACGGTGAGTGAGGAACCCCGCAGCACGCCACTCGCACGTCGTCTGCGTGAGTCCTCACTGAACGCCCACACGACCGAGGCCCCGAGTCACATGTCCAGGCCGATGTCGAGCACCCGTACCGAGTGGGTGAGCGATCCGACGGCAAGGTAGTCCACCCCGGTGGAGGCGTACTCCGCGGCGGTGTCGAGCGACAGCCCGCCGGAGGACTCCAGCAGCACACCCGGGGCTCGGGAATCGCGGCGTTGCGCGGCGATCTGGGTCTGCCACACCGGGAAGTTGTCGAGCAGGATCAGCGCCACGTCCTCGCCGAGTACCTCGTCGAGTTGCTCCAGGGTGTCGACTTCGACCTCGCACGGCAGATCCGGCGCGGCCGCCCGGACCGCACGCAACGCGGCCACCACCGACCCCGCCGCGGCGACGTGGTTGTCCTTGATCAGTGCGGCATCGCCCAGGCCCATCCGGTGGTTGACCCCGCCGCCGACCCGCACGGCGTACTTCTGCAGCGCTCGCAGACCGGGCAACGTCTTGCGGGTGTCGCGGATCATCGCTCCGGTGCCCTCGACGGCGTCGACCCAGGCCGCGGTCGCGGTGGCGATGCCCGAGAGGTGACAGACCAGGTTGAGCAGGGTGCGTTCTGCGGTGAGCAGTCCCCGGGTGTTGGCCTGCAGTCGCAGCAGTGCCTGACCGGGCTGTAGCCGGTCACCGTCCTGCACACGGTCCAGGACCCGGTAGCCGCCGCTACCCAGCACCTCATCGAGCACCAGCAGGGCGATGTCCACCCCGGCGGCCACTCCGGGTTCCCGGGCCACCAGCGCGGCCTCGGTCATCGCGTCGGCGGACACCGTGGCATTCGTGGTCACATCAGGGCCGTACCGCAGATCTTCGTCGAGGCCACGGCGGATGGTCTCGAGGGCCTGGGCTTTCTCCCCGGCGCTCAGCGTCATGGCAGGCGCGCGACCGCAGCGGACCGCCGGGCGTCGATCGTGCGGCTGATCGCCTGGGCCGGATCGGTGTCCGGGTAGTCGCTGCGGTGGTGACATCCCCGGCTCTCGGTGCGGGCCAGCGCCGCGGCGGCCACCGCCCGGGCGGTGGCCGTGAGTGCGACATCCTCGAAGTCGGCCCGAGACGATATCGGCCGGGTCGGGACGTCCTCGAGCACGGCGGCGAGGTTCCGTAGCCCCTCGCCATCCCGGACCACCGAGGCCCACCGCGTCATCGCCTGCTGCAGCGATCGGCGATCCAGCGCATCGTGGTGCACCACATCCACGTCCGCCATCGGAGCGGCTGCGGTACGGGCATATTCGGCCGCGCCGCGCCCGGCCCGTCCGCCGACCACGAGCCCCTCGAGCAGGCTGTTGGAGGCGAGCCGGTTGGCGCCGTGCATACCGGTGCGGGCCACTTCGCCGGCGGCCAACAGACCCGGCAACTCGGTGCGCCCGTGCACGTCGGTGCTGACGCCACCGCAGCTGTAGTGGGCACCGGGCACCACCGGAATCGGCTCGCGGGTGGGCTCGATACCGGCACGTCGGCAGGCCTCGGTCACGGTGGGGAAACGCTCCCCGAGCTGCTCCACATCGCGCGCATCGAGGTAGACGCAGGCGTCGCCGGTCTCCCGAAGTCGCGCGTCGATGGCCGCGGCCACCACATCGCGCGGGGCCAGGTCGCCCATCGGGTGCACGCCGGCGGTGACCGAATCGCCGCGCGCATCGCGCAGCACGGCGCCCTCCCCGCGCAGCGCCTCGGTGATCAGCGGCCGACGGCCGGTGCCCAGCGGGTCGAACAGCATGGTCGGGTGGAACTGCACGAACTCGATATCACTCAACTCGGCGCCGGCCCACAGCGCCAGTGCGATGCCGTCGCCGGTGGACCCCTCGGGGTTGGTCGTGGCGCTGTAGAGATGGCCCAGGCCACCGGTGGCCATGATCACCGACGGGGCGTGGATGACGCCGAGGCCATCGGCGTTGCGGACCAGGACGCCGGTCACGGCCGATTCATCGCGCAGCACCTGCAACGCCACATGATTGCGCCGGATGTCCAGAGTGGCCGCGGCATGATCGAGGGCACGCTGGACTTCCGCACCGGTGGCGTCACCGCCGGCATGCATGATGCGCCGCCTGGAATGTCCGCCCTCCCGGGTCAACGCCCACCGGCCCGGGGCGGCCTCGTCGAAACGGGCACCGTCGGCGATCAGGTCGGCCACCGCCCGATAGCCGTCGGCCACGATCGACCGGACCGCGTCGGGATCGCACAAACCGGCCCCGGCGACCAGGGTGTCCTGCACGTGCGACTCGACGGTGTCGTCGGTGAAGGGCAGCACCACCGCGATGCCACCCTGTGCGTAGAAGGTCGCGGTGTCGTCAGCCTTGCTCAGAATGACGGTGCGGGCACCGCGGCGGTGCGCGGCGAGGCCGGCGGCCAGGCCGGCCACGCCGGTGCCGATCACCACCACGTCGGCGCGCTGCTGCCAGTCGGGTCCGGACCCACCCCCGCAGGCGAAGGCCCGACTCATTCCCCGCCTCCAGGCTGGCCGATCTCGATCATCCGCTGCACGCTGGCCCGGGCCCGCCCGGCGGTGTCGGGGTCGACATCGACCTCGTCGGCGCCTTCGACGAGGCAGCGCAGCAGCGCGGCGGGGGTGATCATCTTCATGTACCGGCACGAGGCCCGGTCGTTGACCGCCTGGAAGTCGACCCCCGGCGCGGCCTTGCGCAACTGATGCAACATGCCGACCTCGGTGGCGACCAGGACCTGGGTGGCGTGCGAGACACGGGCGGCGTCGAGCATGCCGCCGGTGGACAGGATCTTCACCCGGTCGGCCGGGAATGCGCCCTCACCGGCCAGGTAGAGCGCTGAGGTGGCGCACCCGCATTCGGGATGGACATAGAGTTCGGCATCCGGGTGGGTGCGGGCCTGTGCTGCCAGTTCGTCACCGTTGATGCCGGCATGGACGTGGCATTCACCGGCCCAGATGTGCATGTTCGTCCGGCCGGTCATCCGCCGGACGTGGGCGCCCAGGAACTGATCCGGGCAGAACAACACCTCCCGGTCGGCCGGGATGGAGTCGACGACCTCGACGGCGTTGGACGAGGTGCAGCAGATGTCGGTGAGTGCCTTCACCGCCGCGGTGGTGTTGACATAGGACACCACGACCGCGCCGGGATGGTCGTCGCGCCAGGCCGCGAGCTCATCCGCAGTGATGGAGTCGGCAAGAGAACAGCCCGCCCGCTGGTCGGGAATCAGCACCGTCTTGGCGGGTGCGAGGATCTTGGCGGTCTCGGCCATGAAGTGCACTCCGCAGAACACGATGGTGTCCTCCGGCGCCTCGGCGGCGATCCGCGACAGCGCCAGGGAATCCCCGACGTGGTGGGCGACGTCCTGGATGGCCGGCAGCTGATAGTTGTGCGCCAGGATGGTCGCGTTGCGCGCCGTGGCGAGCCTGCGGACCTCTGCAGCCCAGCGTTCGTCACCCTCGACTCCGGTGTACCCACCGGGGCCGTCGATGATGCGGTCGGCGAGAGCAGAATCCCAGCCGTCGACGTCGAGCGGTTCCACGATCGTCATCGCGGTCTCCCGTCTGTCCTTAGGTTTTCGACTTATAATCGAAAACGTGACTCATACTAGCACTCAACACGAGGTGCTGGCCGTCGTATTCCAGGTGCGCGATGTGGCCTCCGGCAAACCCGACCTCGACGTGCTGTTGTGGCAGCGGGCCTTGGCGCCGGAGCGAGGCAAATGGTCATTACCCGGCGGTCGGCTCCGGCCCGACGAGGATCTCAGCACCTCGGTGCGCCGCCAACTCGCGGAGAAGGTGGACCTGCGCGAGGTCGCCCACCTCGAACAACTGGCGGTCTTCTCCGATCCGGCCCGGGTGCCGGACGGACGGGTCATCGCCTCGACCTTCCTGGGCCTGGTGCCCTCCCCCGCAACCCCGGCGCTTCCGTCGGACACCCGGTGGCACCCGGTCGGCGACCTCCCCCCGATGGCGTTCGACCACGGCCCGATGGTGGCCTACGCGCACTCCCGACTGGCCGCCAAACTGTCCTACACGAATATCGGATTCGCCCTGGCCCCAAGGGAGTTCGCGGTCTCGACGCTGCGGGACATCTACGGCGCCGCCCTGGGGTATCAGGTGGACGCCACCAATCTGCAACGGGTGCTGACCCGCCGCGGCGTGCTCACCCCGACCGGGACGACCGCGCATCCGGGCCGCAGTGGCGGCCGCCCCGCCGCCCTGTACCGGTTCACCGAATCCGAGTTGCGGGTGACCGACGAATTCGCGGCGCTGAGACCACCCGGCCTGCCGACTGGATTCTTAGACCCTTCTTAAGGTACAAATAACGCAATGACAAGCGCGGACGGGGCGGTCAGTCCCGAGTGGATCGGCCGGGCGCCGCACGACGAGGTGCAGCGGGGCACCCGGCCGGTACTGCCGTCGGACGACCCGTTCTACGAACCCCCGGCGGGCTATCAACACTCCGCCCCCGGCACGGTGCTGCGATCCCGCGATGTCGAGATGGGCTTCCTCGGACTGGTCCCGCAGAAGGTGCGCGCCACCCAGCTGCTCTACCGGACCACCAACCGCAACGGTGAACCGGAGGCCTGCGTCACCACCGTGCTGGTGCCGGCCGGACACACCCACAGCCAACCCCGCCATGTGGTGTCCTACCAGTGCGCGATCGACGCCGTCACCTCGCGCTGCTTCCCGTCCTACGCGCTGCGCCGCCGAGCCAGGGCGGTCGGCTCGCTCTCCCAGTTCGAGTACCTGCTGATGGCCGCCGCGGTGGCCGAGGGCTGGGTGGTCTCGGTTCCCGACCACGAGGGCCGCGAAGGCATGTGGGGAACCCCGCACGAACCGGGATACCGGGTACTCGACGGGCTGCGCGCCACGCTGAACTTCGAGCGGTTCGGCCTGGCCGACGACAGCCGGGTCGGGCTGTGGGGATACTCCGGCGGCGGGCTGGCCAGCGCCTGGGCTGCCGAGGAGCACGCCGACTACGCTCCCGAGCTCAATATCGTCGGCGCCGTGCTGGGTTCCCCGGTCGGCAACCTCGGCAACACCTTCCGCCGGCTCAACGGCACCAAATTCGCCGCACTACCGGCCCTGGTGGTGGCGGCGCTGGCCAAGACCTACCCCGAACTGAATCGGGTGATCGACGAGAACGCCACCGAGAACGGCCGGGCACTGCTGGCGCGCCTGGAAACGCTGACCACCGGTGAGGCGTTGATCCGGCACTTCAGGCACGATATGGACCGCTGGGTACACCCCCCACTCGAGGAGGTGCTGGCGATGCCGGAGGTGCAGGAGGTTTTCGAGGCGATCCGGCTGGGCGGCACCGTTCCGACTCCCCCGATGCTGATTGTGCAGGCCGTGCACGATTCAGTGATCGCCGTCGACGATATCGACGAGCTGGCGCACCTCTACGCGACCGGCGGCGCCCAACTCACGTATCACAGGGACATGTTCAGCGAACACATGCTGCTGCATCCGATGTCAGCACCGATGACGCTGCGCTGGCTCACGGACCGGTTCGCCGGACGGCCGTTGGACGCACACCTGATCCGCACCACCTGGCCGACACTGCTCAATCCGATCACCTACGCCGGGATGTGGCGCCTCGGCGGGATCGTGACCCGCGTCATGCTGGGCGGACGGGTGCCGTTTCGTCCGCTGTAGGACCGCCGACTGTAGGCCCGCCCACCGGAGGCCAGAAGTGCGCGGGCTGCTCGGGCGGCCAGGCCCCCAGATCGTCGCGGGGGGTGGCCACCGCCATCAACGCATAGGCCACTGCCGCCAGCGCGGCCGGCAACAGCAGGGTGACGGCGATCTGAAACGGACCGTGGCCCAGGAACACCGGTGGTGCCTCGGTGAAATAGTGCACCCGGTTCTCCGGGCTCAACGGCACACCCTCGTGATCGGGGGTGCCGTAACGCCAGTGCACCAGCACCGCGCCGACACCGGCCGCGGCGGCCCCGGCGGCGACCTGGCCCAGCCACAGCGCGGTGACCAGAACCGGTCCACGATGGGGACGCCACTGCCACACCAGCACCGCCGAGACGATCGCCAGCATCGCCAGCAGGCCGATCAGAATCGCAGCGGAGACGAACAGGTTGTCGGACTCGGTTCCCAGGAAGGCGTCCACCCGGTCACCGGATCGGCTCAGCGCCGTCACGGTGTGGATCGGTGGTGCCATCCAGGACCACAGGACACCCAGGAGCGCACCGCAAATCCCCAGCGCCGCAAACACAATCGCGGCGGCCGACCGGGTGGACCGACGCGGCAGCGGCGGGTTCACCGTTCGGTCTCCAGATCCGTCGAATCCACCCTGCCGTGCCGGGAGCATTGCGCCCACCAGCCGTCAGGGCGAACCTGCACGACCATTCGGCGGCCGCAGGCCGCACAGAACCGCGGCGGCTCCAGTCCCAGCCGCGCGGCGGTCGGCACATCCGCGCCGCCCGAGGCCCCGGTACAGACCGCGCCGGTGTACACGTTGTAGAAGCCCGCACCGACCGGCGCCGGCAACTGACCGACCATCACAAGCTGGCGTTCAGTGCCTTGATCGGCATCTGCAGATCCTCCAGCAGTTCCAGGTCGGACTCCGCGGGCCGGCCCAGCGTGGTCAGGTAGTTACCGACGATCACCGCGTTGATACCGCCGAGGATGCCCTGCTTGGCGCCGAGGTCACCAAGGGTGATCTCCCGGCCGCCGGCGAAGCGCAGCATGGTCCGCGGCAACGCCAGACGGAATGCCGCCACGGCCTTGAGTGCCTCGGCGGCCGGCATCACCTCGAGGTCACCGAAGGGGGTTCCGGGGCGGGGGTTGAGAAAGTTCAACGGGACCTCGTGCGGGTCGAGTTCGGCCAGTTCGGCGGCGAACTCGGCCCGCTGCTCCAGCGTCTCCCCCATGCCGAGGATGCCGCCGCAACAGACCTCCATACCGGCCTCGCGGACCATCTGCAGGGTGTCTCGGCGCTCCTCCCAGGTGTGGGTGGTGACGACATTGGGGAAGAACGACCGCGCGGTCTCCAGGTTGTGGTTGTAGCGGTGCACGCCCATCGCGGCCAGGCGCTGCACCTGATCGGCGTCGAGCATGCCCAGCGAGCAGGCGATGTGGATCTCGACCTCGTTGCGGATCGCCTCGATACCGGCGGCGACCTGGGCCAGCAGCCGTTCATCCGGCCCGCGGACGGCGGCGACGATGCAGAACTCGGTGGCGCCGGTCTTGGCGGTCTGTTTGGCGGCCTCCACCAGGCTGGGAACGTCGAGCCAGGCGCTGCGCACCGGGGAGGCGAACAACCCGGACTGGGCACAGAAGTGGCAGTCCTCCGGGCAGCCGCCGGTCTTGAGGCTGATGATGCCCTCGACCTCGACCTCCGGGCCGCACCAGCGCATCCGCACCTCGTGGGCCAACGCCAGCAGTTCCTCGAGCCGGTCATCCGGCAGCAACAGCACATCGAGCACCTGCTGGCGGGAGAGCCCCTCGCCGCGCTCGAGCACCTGCTCGCGGGCCTGGGCAAGAACGTCGACAGCGGCCTGAGTCACGCAGCACAGGTTAGTCCACCCGGCCTACGGTCGGCTCAGCCCACCAGTGGATAGTCGACGCGCTCGTCACCGTCCCAGCGGCGCAACCCCACCACGGTGCCGGCGAGATCGCCTGCGGATCGGTTGACCACCTCCAGCGCGGCGCCGATCTGCTCGACGGTGAATCGCCGACCGAGGGTGACATGGGGCGTCCAGTGCCCGGGCCGGCAATGCGGGAATGCGTGTGCGATCACCTGCGGCAGCATGACCCGGTGGATCTCGGCGTGCAGTTCGAGCAGTCCGGCCGACGGGACGATCAGCCGGGCCAGGCTGAGCTTCGGCCCCCCGAACACCAGTGCTGCGCCCACCGCGACAGCCAGTGGGAACCGGTGGCGCAGCCCGCGCAGGGGCTCGTCGACGTCCGGGGCGATCCGCTGGGCCGCCAGCAGTGTGACGTGCGGCCGGTTCGTCGGTGATGTCACCCGAACCTGGCTCGGCAGTCCGGCGTCGTCCAGGTCCTGCCAGACCGACCGGATCACCGCGTCGGTGTGGGCATCGAACAACAACTCGACGGAATGCGTCATATCAGATCTGTGTCGTATCAGAGCAGTCCGGCGACCCAGCCCGGGTCGAAGGCCTGGCTGCTCATCGCCGCAAACGCAGCAGGCGACAGGGCGGCCGAACCGGCGGGCAGCACCGCACGCACCGGCGCCAGTCGCGCCAGCGCTCCGCGGTTGTAGTCCTCGGCAGCACCCGGGCTGGCCGGCCAGGCCCCGATGACCAATCCGGCACACGAAAGCGCCCTGCTGTCAAGGGCTTCCATGGTCAAGGCGGTGTGGTTGAGAGTTCCCAGCCCGGCCTGGCAGACCACCAGCACGGGGGCGCCGAGTTCGGTGGCGAGATCGCGCAGGGTCACCCCCGACTCGGCGATCTCGACCAGCAGTCCGCCCGCGCCTTCGACCAGGGTGAGCCGACCGGGCCGGTCGGCGGCTCGGATGGAAGCCAGGATCTCCCCGGCCGACGGTAGGGCACGGCCGGTCGCCTCGGCGGCGGCAGCGGGGGCCAACGGGTCCGGGTAGCGGGCCACCGACACCAGGTGACCGACGCCGGACAGGCGGCCCACCTCGGCGAGGTCGTCGTCACCCTGCCCGGTCGGGCCGGATCCGGTCTGCACCGGCTTGCACACCGCGACGTCGTGGCCGGACTGGCGGGCGCGGCTGGCCAGTGCGGCGGTGGCGATGGTCTTGCCGACCCCGGTGCCGGTGCCGGTGATGACGACGACGCTCATCGGGCGCCGGTGCCCAGAACCGTTGTCAGAACCCGGCGGGCCAGGTCCATCTCGTCGTCGGTGAGCGAGGCCCGGGCGGTCAGCCGCAATCGGGACGTGCCGGCCGGAACTGTCGGCGGCCGGAAGCAGCCCACCCGCACCCCGGCCTCCAGGCAGGCCGTTGCCGCTGCCACCGCCGCCACCGGATCGCCGAGGATCACCGAGACCACCGCCGACTCCGGCCGCTGGGCCACTCCGCACACCTCGGCGAGGGTGCGGGCGCGGTCCAGGACGGCCTGGGCGCGGCCGGGTTCGTCGGTGAGAACCCGCAGCGCTGCGGCGGCCGCACCGACTGCGGCGGGCGCCAGGCCGGTGTCGAAGATGAACGGGCGGGCGGAGTCGACAAGGTGGTCCCGGACCGCCTCCGACCCCAGCACCGCACCCCCCTGGCTGCCCAGCGCTTTGGACAGTGTCGTCGTCACCACCACATCGGGGGATCCGGCCAATCCCACCTCGTGCAGCAACCCGCGGCCTCCCGCGCCCCGTACCCCGAGTCCGTGCGCCTCGTCGACGAGGAGCAGGGCGCGCTGCGCCCGGCAGATCTCATGCAGTTCCCGCAGCGGGGCAAGCGCCCCGTCGGTGCTGAACACCGAATCGGTGACCACCAGTGCCCGCTCCTCGTCGCGGCCGGCCAGCGCGGCCTCGACGGCGCCGACGTCGCGGTGCGGGGTCACCACCACCCGGGCCCGGGACAATCGGCACCCGTCCACCAGCGATGCATGAGCGGCGGCGTCGGACACCACCAACGCGCCCGGACCTGAAAGGCTGACCACTGCCCCGAGGTTCGCGGTATAGCCCGAGGAGAACACCAAGGCTGCCGAGGCGCCGAAAAAGTCCGCCAGCGCGGCCTCGAACTCCTCGTGTAACTCGGTGTTGCCGGTCACCAGCCGGGACCCGGTCGAGCCGGCGCCCCAGGTCCGCAGCGCGCGCACGCCGGCCTCGATGACCTCGGGATGCTGGGACAGGCCGAGGTAGTCGTTGGAGGCCAGGTCGACCTCGCAGCCGACAGCCCCGCGGGAGCGCAGCGACCTGCGCAGGCCCGCCTGTCTGCGCTGGCTCTCCACGCTGCCCAACCAGGCCAGCGGCGAGGTGTCGGTTTCCGAAGTCATCTGGCCCTCCAGCCTAGGGCGCGGGCCACCGCGACCCCTAACCGATGGCGCGGGCCACCGCGACCATCGCCGAGGTGATCTGCCCGATCTCGCCGGGAGTGCAGATGAAGGGCGGCATCGCGTAGATGAGGTTGCGGAACGGGCGCAGCCATACCCCGTGGTCGAGTGCCACCGGGGTGGCCGTCCGCAGATCGACCGGGTGGCGCGTCTCGATGACACCGATCGCTCCGCACACCCGGACGTCGGCCACCGAAGACAGCGCCCGGGCGGGTGCCAGCCCCCCGGCGAGACCGGCGCCGATCTCGGTGACGCGCGTCCTCCAGTCCTGGCTCAGCAGCAGTTCCACCGAGGCCACCGCCACCGCGCAGGCCAGCGCATTGGCCATGAAGGTCGGTCCGTGCATGAGTGCGCCGGCCTCGCCCCGGCTGATCGCCTCGGCGATCCGGCGGGTACACAGGGTGGCCGCCAGGGTGATGTAACCACCGGTGAGCGCCTTGCCGACACACATGATGTCCGGCGTCACCCCGGCATGGTCGGCGGCGAACAGTTCCCCGGTGCGGCCGAATCCGGTGGCGATCTCATCGAAGACCAGCAGCACGTCGTTGCGGTCGCAGATCGCCCGCAGATCCGCCAGGTACCGCGGATCGTGGAATCGCATGCCGCCGGCTCCCTGGACGACCGGTTCGACGATCACTGCGGCCAATTCGTCTGCGTGCGAACGCAATTGATCCTCGAAGGCGACGACGTAAGCGGGGTCGTAGCCGGACGGCACGGGTGGTGCGAACACCTGCTCGGCGAGCACGTCGGCCCACAGCGCGTGCATGCCGCCGTCCGGATCGCAGACGCTCATCGGGGTGAAGGTGTCGCCGTGGTAGCCGCCACGCCAGGTCATCAGTCGGCGCTTGCCGACGCGGCCGGTGCTCCGCCAGTACTGAAGGGCCATTTTGACCGCGACCTCGACACCGACAGAGCCGGAATCGGAGAAGAACACCGTGTCCAAACCGGCCGGTGTGATGTCCACCAGCAGCTGGGCCAGCCGGGCGGCCGGCTCGTGGGTGAGTCCGCCGAACATGACATGGTTCATCACCTGCAGCTGCCGGGTCAGCGCCGCGTCGAGGACCGGATGGCCGTGGCCGTGGACCGCCGTCCACCAGGAAGCCATGGCGTCGAGCACCCGGACCTCGACTCCGTCGCGGATCACGGTCAGCCAGGCGCCGTCGGCTCCCACCGCGACGACCGGCGGGATCGCCCCGGCGCCGATGGTGCTGTACGGGTGCCAGATGTGCGCGGTATCGATAGCGCTGATCTGCTGCGGAGACAACGCCGACACGGGGTGCAGCCTAACTGCGCGACGTTCCGCAGCGCGTGGGCCGCCGCCCACAGTTGGTAGATTGGCGGTCGATCATGGCCACCCTCACCCTGACCCGGCCGTCGGCGTTGACCGTCCCGGGCCCGACCGACCTTGCCCCGGGCACCGCAGCCCGGGATTCGTCGTATCGGCATGACCTTGATGGTCTGCGGGGTGTGGCGATCGCCCTGGTGGCGATCTTCCACGTCTGGTTCGGGCGGGTATCCGGCGGGGTGGACGTCTTCCTCGCGCTGTCGGGCTTCTTCTTCGGCAGTTCGCTGCTGCGCACCGCCCTGCGGCCCGACGCATCCCTATCGCCGTGGCCGCACATCAAGCGGCTGGCCCGGCGGCTGCTGCCCGCGCTGATCGTGGTGCTGACCGCCGCCGCGGTCCTCACCGTCCTGATCCAGCCGCAGACCCGCTGGGAGTCCTTCGCCGACCAGGCCCTGGCAAGCCTCGGCTACTACCAGAACTGGGAACTGTCCGCCACGGCCTCGAACTACCTCAGTGCCGGCGAGACGGTGTCACCGCTGCAACACATCTGGTCGATGTCGGTGCAGGGGCAGTTCTACGTCGCCTTCCTG
>JBFYOR010000359.1:0-5024 GCA_041303695.1 Mycobacterium sp.
CAGGTGTTGCGCGGCGCGTCCGCCGCCGTCGTCAAGAACATGAACGCCTCGCTGCAGATCCCGACCGCCACCAGCGTTCGGGCGATCCCGGCGACGCTGATGATCGACAACCGGATCGTCATCAACAACCACCTCAAGCGCACCCGCGGCGGCAAGATCTCGTTCACCCATCTGCTCGGGTACGCGATCGTCGTCGCGATCAAGAAGTTCCCGAACATGAACCGGCACTTCGCCGAGATCGACGGCAAGCCCAACGTCGTCACGCCGGCGAACACCAATCTCGGCCTGGCGATCGACCTGCCCGGCAAGGACGGCAAGCGCTCACTGGTGGTCGCCGCCATCAAGGGCTGCGAGGTCATGCAGTTCGCAGAGTTCGTCGCCGCCTATGAGGACATCGTGCGCCGGGCCCGGGACGGCAAGCTCACCGCGGAGGACTTCGCCGGTGTGACGATCTCGCTGACCAACCCCGGCACCATCGGCACCGTTCACTCCGTGCCCCGGCTGATGACCGGTCAGGGCGCCATCATCGGCGCCGGAGCCATGGAGTACCCGGCCGAATTCCAGGGCGCCAGTGAGGAACGTATCGCCGAACTCGGCGTCGGCAAGCTCATCACGCTGACGTCGACCTACGACCACCGGATCATCCAGGGCGCGGAGTCCGGCGACTTCCTGCGCACCATCCACCAACTGCTGCTCGACGACGACTTCTGGGACGAGATCTTCTTCGACCTCGGCATCCCCTACGAGCCGGTGCGCTGGCGCACCGACAACCCGGACTCGATCGTCGACAAGAACGCGCGTGTCATCGAGTTGATCGCGGCCTACCGCAACCGCGGGCACCTGATGGCCGATATCGACCCGCTGCGGCTGGACAAGAACCGGTTCCGGATGCACCCGGACCTCGACGTGCTCACCCACGGCCTGACGCTGTGGGACCTCGACCGGGAATTCAAGGTCGACGGCTTCGCCGGCAAGCAGTACAAGAAGCTGCGCGACGTGCTGTCGGTCCTGCGCGATGCCTACTGCCGCCACGTCGGCGTGGAGTACACCCACATCCTCGAGCCCGAACAACAGCGCTGGCTGCAGGAGCGCATCGAGGTACGCCACGACAAGCCCCCCGTCGCGCAACAGAAGTACATCCTGAGCAAGCTGAATGCCGCCGAGGCGTTCGAGACCTTCCTGGGGACCAAATACGTTGGCCAGAAGCGTTTTTCGCTGGAAGGCGCGGAGTCGGTGATCCCGATGATGGACGCAGCGATCGACCAGTGCGCCGAGCACGGTCTCGACGAGGTCGTCATCGGCATGCCGCACCGCGGCCGGCTCAACGTGCTGGCCAATATCGTCGGCAAGCCGTACTCGCAGATCTTCAGCGAGTTCGAGGGCAACCTGAACCCGTCCCAGGCGCACGGGTCGGGTGACGTGAAGTACCACCTCGGCGCCAGCGGCAACTACATCCAGATGTTCGGCGACAACGACATCGAGGTGTCGCTGGTGGCCAACCCGTCGCACCTGGAGGCCGTCGACCCGGTGCTCGAGGGCCTGGTCCGCGCCAAGCAGGACCTCATCGACGGGACCGACGCCGACGGCGAACCACGGAATTTCACCATCGTTCCGATGATGCTGCACGGCGATGCCGCGTTCGCCGGACAGGGTGTGGTGGCCGAGACGCTGAATCTGGCCCTGCTCAAGGGCTACCGGACCGGCGGCACCATCCACATCGTGGTCAACAACCAGATCGGGTTCACCACCGCTCCGGAGAACTCCCGGTCAGCCGAGTACTGCACCGATGTCGCGAAGATGGTCGGCTCGCCGATCTTCCACGTCAACGGCGACGACCCGGAGGCGTGCGCATGGGTGGCGCGACTGGCGGTGGACTTCCGGGAGACGTTCAACAAGGACGTCATCATCGACATGCTGTGCTACCGCCGCCGCGGCCACAACGAGGGCGACGACCCGTCGATGACCAACCCGGCGATGTACGACGTGATCGACACCAAGCGTGGCGTGCGCAAGACCTACACCGAGGCGCTGATCGGCCGCGGCGACATCTCGATGAAAGAGGCCGAGGACGCCCTGCGCGACTACCAGGGCCAACTCGAGCAGGTGTTCAACGAGGTTCGCGAACTGGAGAAGCACGCTGTCGAGCCCAGCGAGTCGGTGGAGGCCGCGCAGATGATCCCGCGCGGGATGACCACCGCGGTGGACAAGGCGCTGTTGGCCCGCATCGGCGACGCGCACCTGTCGGCCCCGGAGGGCTTCACCGTCCATCCCCGGGTCAAACCGGTCATGGAGAAGCGCCGGGAGATGGCCTACGAGGGCAAAGTGGACTGGGCCTTCGGCGAACTGCTGGCCCTGGGCACGTTCCTCGCCGAGGGCAAGCTGATCCGGTTCTCCGGCCAGGACACCAAGCGCGGAACGTTCACCCAACGCCACGCCGTGGTCATCGACCCGCACACCGGCGCGGAGTTCACCCCGCTGGACCTGCTGACCCTCAACCCGGACGGCACACCCAACGGCGGCCGCTTCCTGATCTACGACTCGCCGCTGTCGGAGTACGCCGCGGTCGGATTCGAGTACGGCTACTCGGTGGGCAACCCCGAGGCGATCGTGTTGTGGGAAGCCCAGTTCGGCGACTTCGTCAACGGCGCGCAGTCGATCATCGACGAGTTCATCAGCTCCGGTGAGGCCAAGTGGGGCCAGCTCTCCGACGTCGTGCTGCTGCTGCCGCACGGCCACGAGGGCCAGGGGCCCGACCACACCTCGGGTCGCATCGAGCGTTTCCTGCAGCTGTGGGCCGAGGGGTCGATGACCATCGCACTGCCCTCGACCCCGGCGAACTACTTCCACCTGCTGCGCCGGCACGGCCTCGACGGGGTGCACCGGCCGCTGATCGTGTTCACGCCGAAGTCGATGCTGCGCAACAAGGCTGCGGTCAGCGATATCCGCGATTTCACCGAGCAGAAGTTCCGCTCCATCATGGAGGAGCCGACCTACACCGATGGCGACGGCGACCGCAGCAAGGCCACCCGGATGTTGTTGACCAGCGGCAAGATCTACTACGAGTTGGAGGCCCGCAAGGCCAAGGACGGCCGCGACGATGTCGCGATCGTCCGGATCGAGCAACTCGCCCCGCTGCCCAAGCGGCGGCTGGCCGCCACCCTCGACGAGTACCCGAACGTGCGGGAGTTCTTCTGGGTGCAGGAGGAGCCGGCCAACCAGGGCGCCTGGCCCACCTTCGGCCTGGAGCTGCCGGAGTTGCTGCCGGAGAAGCTCACCGGGATCAAGCGGATCTCCCGACGCGCGATGTCGGCGCCGTCATCGGGTTCATCGAAGGTGCACGCCGTCGAGCAGCAGGAAATCCTCGACGAGGCGTTCGGCTAAGTCGCCGACCGGCCGGGCGTCGGAGGGCTGGATCAGCCGCCGAACAGCGGCAGTAGCGGGCTGCCGTCGATGAGGTTGTCGGTGACCCTCTCCACGGCCCGCGGGCACAGGAACGAGATGGCCGTCCCGGTGAACATGGTGGCCGGTCCCAGTGGGCGGCCGATCGCGTCGGACAGCTTGCCCGCGACGTCCGCGGTGTTCTGGCCGCGCTCGGCAAGCAGCGGGCAGACCGACTGACTCAGTGCCACCGCATCGCCGGGTGCGATATCGGTGATGCCCAGACCGTCCAGGGTGGTCAGCAGGTCATCGACGTCAGCGAGGGTGTCGGCTTGGGCGGGAACAGCGAAAACACCGCTGATGAGCCCGGCAGCGAGCACCAGCGAACCAGTTGTACGGCGCAGCTTCATGATGTGACCATCGTATGGGCCCGCGCGGGCGTTACGCATCCGATTGTTACCCTGACAACATTCGACACCCGTCACTCGACACCCGTCAAACAGGAGCTTTCATGCAGGGATTCGCCGGGAAAGTGGCAGTCGTGACCGGGGCCGGTTCAGGTATCGGTCAGGCACTGGCCATCGAACTTGGCCGCTCCGGTGCCTCGGTCGCGATCAGCGACGTCGACACCGACGGCCTGAAGGTCACCGAGGACCGCCTCGCCTCCATCGGTGTCGCGGTCAAGGCCGACCGCCTCGACGTCACCGAACGCGAGCGCTTCCTGCTCTATGCCGACGAGGTCAAGGAACACTTCGGCAAGGTCAACCAGATCTACAACAACGCCGGCATCGCCTACAGCGGAGATGTCGAGATCAGCCACTTCAAGGACATCGAGCGGGTGATGGACGTGGACTACTGGGGGGTGGTCAACGGCACCAAGGCGTTCCTGCCGCACCTGATCGCCTCCGGTGACGGCCATGTCATCAACATCTCCAGCATTTTCGGCATCTTCGCGGTGCCCGGGCAGGCCGCCTACAACTCGGCCAAGTTCGCCGTCCGCGGCTTCACCGAGGCGCTGCGGATGGAGATGGCCCTGGCCCGCCACCCGGTCAAGGTGACCACCGTGCATCCCGGCGGCATCAAGACCGCGATCGCCCGCAACGCCACCGGCGCCGAGGGCATCGACACCGTCGGGGCGGCGGAGTGGTTCGACAAGATGGCCCGCACCTCACCGGAGCGGGCGGCCCAGGTGATCCTCGATGGCGTAGCCAAGAACAAGGCCAAGGTTCTGGTCGGCACCGACGCCAAAGTCCTCGACACCTTCGTCCGCGCCTCCGGGTCCGGCTATCAGCGCGCCCTGACCGCGCTAGCCGGACGGTTCATGCCCCGGATGCGCTGAGGCACTGACACCCGTGTGACTCAGCGGCCCAGCGGGTTGTCCGTCAGCCACTGCTGGGCGACGGCCGCCGGATCGGCCCCGGCACCGACCTCGGTCAGCATCTGCGACAGTGCCGCGGTGTCGAGCACACCGGCGATCTCGTTGATCGCCCGCAGTTGCATCTGGTCGAGTTCGTTGCGCCGGTACAGCGCGACGACGTTCTGCGCGGGGATCAGCGCCGGTTTGCGGTCCACCAGAACCACGACGCCGTCGGGTACCCCGGTCGCTGCGGTGGTGGTCCATGCCGCGGTGACCGATCCGGCCCGTA
>JBFYOR010000360.1:0-4329 GCA_041303695.1 Mycobacterium sp.
ACGGACAGCGGTGTGGCAGCGGCCCAGTCCACGTTGCCACCGGCGGCGAGCACCACCAGTGAGACCGAAGCGATGACAACGGCGATCGCCGCCTTGGCCGCATTGGCCGAGGTCACATCCAAACCGACCGAAAGCACCAGCGCCATCAGCAGGTAGGTCAGACCATCCAGGACGATGAACCCGGCCCAGACGCTGATCACGAAGATCAGCATCAGCTGAGTGAAGCCGACGTGCGGCACGGACTCTGACACCGCCAACCAGCGCGAGGGCCGGATGGCGAGCAGTGCCACCGCCACCAGGAGCGCACCCACGATCGCCAGGTGCAGGCTGATGGGTGACACGATGTTGGAGATCGCCGCACCTATCGCGGCGCCCGGGGCCGCGACAATCATCAGCGGTAGGACGATCGGCCACTGAATCCGGCCGGCGCGAATGAAGAAAACAAGTGCAGCCACCGCGCCGGCCAGCACTGCCACCCGGTTGGTTCCGTTGGCCAGTTGCGGGCCGAGTCCCAGGGCCAGCAGCACCGGCAAGGACAGCGCCGAGCCTGCGGAGGCCAGCGTATTGGCGAACGCCAAACCCACACCCGCCATTAGCAGGAGGATCAGTTCGGTGGTCGGCGGCACGGCGCTAGGGTATCGGCCGCGCCTGGCCGCCCCGATGAGTCGCGCGATCCCCCGCTGATGGCCCGCGGCTTTCATCGGGCACGGTCATGACGTGATTCTGAGACCATGGTCCGGTGACCGATGTCAACATCAGGCTGGCGACCCACGATGACGTTGCGGGACTGACCGCACTGGAATCGCGCTACTACATCGGCAACCTCGACCCCGGCGAGCAATCCAACGGCTTCATCTCGATCTTGCACCCGCCGCAGTGGTTCGCCCGAGCGGTCGACGCCGACGGTGTCCACGTCGCGGTGACCGAGGGTAACGAGGTTGCCGGATTCATCGTCGTCACCGCGCCACCGGATCCCGCTGAGACAGGCCTGCCCGCGATCGTGCGTGCGATGCTCGATCTCAGCGAGACGCTCGAATGGAACGGCAAGCCGATCGCGTTGCAACGCTTCGCCTTCCGCGGACCGGTCTGCATCGGAGCGGAGATTCGCGGCCGTGGCGTGTACTCGGTGTTCAACGCCGTCACGGCGAAGGCCTATCGGGACAGGTTTGACCTGGGCGTGCTGTTCGTCGCCGCGGACAACCCTCGTTCCGTACACACCACGACCAGTAAACTCGGCGCGCAGTCACTGGCGGTGTTCGAGGCCGACGGCCGGCCCTACCACTTCCTGGCCTTCGACTGGAGTGACGAAGACTAGCCCCGGGTTACGACCATTTTCAGCGCCGGCTCAAGCCAACGCTGATCGGCTGTGTCCCAGGTGATCTCGGTCGTCGGCACCGCGAGCGGGTCGATTCGGCCGGCGGCAACGAGGTCAAGCACCTCCTGGAGATAGCGGCGGGAATCCGCCCGTGAGGTGTGCACGGTGATGCCGCGGGTGTACATCTCCAGCAGCGGCAGCGGTGTCTGCGGTGCGAAGTGGATCGTCACGATGGTCAGCCGCCCATAGGCCTGTGTGGACCGGATCGCGCAGTCCAGACCCTCGGACTGCAACGAACCCGCCACGACGATCGGCGACCGATCAAGGCGGCGCGGATAAACCCCACCCAGATCGATGGCGTCGGCGCCCAGATCGGAAGCGGCGGCCAGACGGACCGGATCGCTGTCGGCGTAGCTGATCCGACCGGCACCCAGGGAGCGCGCACACAGGACCGCATACAGGCTGATGGAGGGGGCGTCTCCGCCGACGATGAGCACATCGGAGCCGGGACGCTCACGCAGTCCGTCGGCGACACTGCGGTAGGCGTCGACGACGTTGTCGGGAATCGTGGCCAGCGCGACGTCACTGATCGAGTCCGGAGCAGCTACCAGCATGTGATCGGCATCCGGCACCAGCAGCAGATCGGCCAGACCACCGCCGTGCCCGCCGCCGGCCTCGCCGAACCCGAAGGCCGCACCGGCGCGGGCCTGGTTGGGTTCACATGCGGCATAGTGTCTTTCGCCGCAGGGTCGGCAGGTTCCACAGGACACCTGGAACGGCACCGCCACCCGCTGGCCGACTGTCACCTCACGGACGCCCGCCCCGACATCGACGACCTCGGCGGCGATCTCATGGCCCACCGGGAAGGGTCCGGGGAAGATCCCGAATGCCGCCATTGCGACGTCGAGATCACAGCGCGAGACCGCCAGTGGACGCACCACCGCCTGACCCCGGCCGGCCTGGATATCGGGCATCTGCTGCCACTGCAGCACACCCGGTTCGGTGAAGACCAGGTGTTTCACGATCCAGCACTCAACGCGGCAGGAGCGTCATGAGGACTTCGCCGCGACAAGCGACGGGGTTCCGACGCCGACGGTGATCCGCGGGTCCGCCGCCGGGTCCAGCCAGGTCAGGATTGACTTCATCTCCTCGCGACCGATGGCCACACATCCCCAGGTCGGATTGCCGTCGGTCACATGCAGGAAGATCCCCGAGACCTTGCCCGGAATCCGCTGCGGGTTGACGGCCATGTTGACCGCATAGTCGTACACCGGGCCGGAGTCATAGAGGTTCTCGGTGATCGACGACGGGTTCACCGCCGAGCGGACGTGGGTGTTGTAGGTGGGCGAGCTGGCATCCTCGTCCCACCAATCCTGATCGGTGGCTTGGAAGTACGGCATCTTGGTGCCCGGATTGGGTTCACGGCCGAAGGCCTGGTCGAACCCGAACGTGCCCTCCGGCGTGCGATAGACGCCGTCCGCCGGAACACCGACGCCCAGCTCGCCCACCTTTGCCGGAATGGGTCCCAGCACTGTCTTCCACTGCGCGCCGACCTTTTGATAGGCGGTCAGGGTTCCCGTTGTCGCATCGGCTTCGGGCACGCCGACCACGATCCATTGGGCGGTCTGCGCTGTGGCGGGCAGAACCGGCGCCGCCCAGGCGGGTGCGGCGAGCGGCAGACCCAGCAACAACCCGAGGTGCGCGGCGATGACCGCAAGTTTCCTGGACAGTTTCACCTGTTCATCGTATTGATTTCGCGGTCGCGACGGCGTCGGCGCCATTGCACCGGCACACAACCGCGGCCGTTTCGAGATGGTCCGGAGATAGCCCAGCCTGACCGACGCGCCCGCCGGCCGCTGAGCAACAATTGCGTCATGGCCGTCCCGCGTCGGATCTCCGAAGAAGAAGAGCTCAAGCCCTACCAGGTGGAATTGCTGAAGCTTCAGCGTTACCTCGAGGACGAGAACCGGCGGATGATCGTGCTTTTCGAGGGCCGCGATGCCGCCGGCAAGGGCGGGACCATCCGCCGCGTCACCCGCTATATGAACGAGAAGCATTACCGGGTGGTGGCCCTCGGCAGGCCCACCGAAGAGCAACGCAGTCAGTGGTACTTCCAGCGCTACGTTGCCCAATTCCCATCCGGCGGGGAGATCGTCCTCTTCGACCGGTCCTGGTACAACCGCGCGATGGTCGAGCCGGTCTTCGGGTTCTGCACCGACGAGGAGTACCGCAACTTCCTCAAGGGTGTGGTGGGCTTCGAGAAGGATCTGGTGCGCCAAGGCACCATCCTGGTCAAGCTCTACTTCAGCGTCACCAAGGAGGAGCAGGCCCGGCGGTTCGACCGGCGCCGCGACGATCCGTTGCGGCAGTGGAAGCTAAGCGAGATCGACGTTCAGGCCCAGGAACACTGGGATGACTTCACCGACGCCAAGTACCGGATGCTGCGGCGCACCAGTACCGCCGATGCTCCCTGGACGATCATCCGCTCGGAGAACAAACACCAGGCCCGGCTCAACGCGATCCGCGTCATCCTCAATGCGGTGCCCTACTGGGGTCGCGCCGATGACGTCAACCTGGTTCCCGACCCGCTGATCGTGATCCCGGCCGCCCAGGAACTGGCCTTGATGGACGCCGACCGGATCCGCAGCGGAAAGTTCACCGGCTAGCCGCTCAGGACTCCTTGACCCGCGAGTACCAGATCCGGTCGGCCACCGCGACGATGTCGTCGGAGATGGCCGAGATCCGGCGGTAGAACTCGCGTCGAGCGGTCAGCACCGAAATATCGGTGAGCCCGAGCAGATCGCAGGCTGCTTGCCGGTACACCCGCTCCAGGTTCCGCTGCGACTTCACCGCGGCGTCGGCGGCCTCGGTGGCTGACGCGACGGACTTCCCGCGGCTGTCCAGCGATCCGAACGCCGTGCGGATATGGACGACGCCCTCGGCCAGCAGGACGGCCATCTCCGCGCTCGCCTGGTCGGGCGGAAAGTCCATCGCCTCGGCCTCGCGAACGGTGT
>JBFYOR010000361.1:0-2908 GCA_041303695.1 Mycobacterium sp.
GCCAGGTTGCCGCCGGCGCTGTCCCCGGCCACCGCCACCCGCCGCGGGTCCGCACCCAGTTCGGCGGCATGCTCGCGGGCCCACCGGTAAGCGGCGTAGGCGTCATCGACGGCGGCCGGCGCTGGGTGCTCGGGCGCCAACCGGTAGTCGACGGCGAGTACGTGCACCCCGGCGTCGCGGCAGATCAGCCGGCAGGCCGAATCGTGCGAGTCCAGGTCACCGAACACCCAGCCGCCACCGTGGAAGAAGACCACCAACGGGGCGGGCGGTCCACCGGCAGGCGGGCGGTAATGCCGGGCGCCGATGGTGCCGGCCGGGCCGGGAATGGACACCGGCGCGATCCCGGCGGCCCGGACATCGCGCTCGTCGAGAGATGCGGTGAGTGCGTTGTTGCTGACCCGGGTGGCGACGGGGTCGTCGGCGACCACCAGACCGTTGACACCGGTGGCTTTCTGCGCGGCCAGCAGCATCTGCAGCGACGGGTCCAAGGTATTGCCGTCGATGGTGATCGCCCGCCCCCCCGACAGCAGCCGTTTGGCGCCGTCAGGCAGCCGCGGAATCAGCTTGACGCCCAACCGGTTGCCGATGGCCAGCGCGCGTTGCTTGACGGTTGTCATGGGCCGCAGCCTACGCCCGGCGGTGCCAGCGGCCCGCGACGGCGTTCTCGTACTATCCTCACCGAAGTCGGTGACCCCGGCCCACCGGAAACCCTCAAATGCACAGGCAGGTGACATGACACCGACGGCCGCAATTCCCACCGTCACGCTCAACGACGACCACACCATCCCGGTGCTCGGTCTGGGCGTGGCCGGCTTGCCGCCCGCCGAAGCCGAAGCCGCCGTGACCGCCGCCCTGCAGGCCGGCTACCGGCTGATCGACGCCGCCGCGGCCGACGGCAACGAGGAGGCCGTGGGGCGGGCCATCGCCGCGTCCGGGGTCGACCGCGAGGAGCTTTACGTCACCACCAAACTGGCGACCGCCGATCAGGGCTTCCAGTCCTCCCAGGACGCCTGCCGGGCCAGTCTCGAACGGCTCGGCCTGGACTATCTGGACCTGTACCTGATGGACTGGCCCGCCGAGGAGAACGGCAAATACATCGACGCCTGGGGCGGGATCATGAAGTCCAAGGAGGTCGGCCACGTCCGGTCGATCGGGGTCTCGAATTTCACCCCCGAGCACCTGTCGAACATCATCGAACTGTCCTACTTCACCCCGGCGGTCCACCAGATCGAACTGCATCCGCTGCTCACCCAGGCCGATCTGCGCACCGTCCACGCCGAGTACTCGATCGTCACCGAGGCGTACTGCCCGCTGGCCGACGGCACCCTGCTGGAGAACCCGGCCGTCGCGACAGTGGCTGCGGCACATGGCAAGTCGCCGGGCCAGGTGCTGATCCGCTGGAGCATCCAACTGGGCAACGTGGTGATCCCGAGGGCCACCAGCCCGGCCCATATCGCCGAGAACATCGACGTGTTCGACTTCGAGTTGACCGCTGCCGAGATGGACACCCTCAGCGGCCTCGACGAAGGCACCCGGTTTAGGCCCAACCCGGACGCCTGAGGTCACTGGCGATTGAACTGCGGATATCTTTTTCATTTCCGCACGCTGAGAATCCCCTGAGGGCTAGCGTCGCCAGAGTCAGCGTCGACACAGGGCAAAGGGGATTTACATGCACGTTTCTGCTCGTTCCTATCTCACCGCCGGAGTGGCGGCGCTGAGCGCAACCGCCATCGCGATGGCGCCGGTTCAGCCACTGAACCAGGGCGTCGCCACGGCGCACAAGTCGGTCAGCGCACTGGCCGTCGGCCTGGCTGCCGCGGTCACGCCGGTCGACCCGTTCCAGAACATCATCGACGTCATCGAAGCCAGTGGCGCCAACCTCGAAACGGTGTTGGGCAACTGGGCCGGCGGGCTGTACGTGAACGGGACATTCCCCTTCCCACCCAACACCGGAACAGGACTCTTAAACAACGGCAACCTCGGTTGGCGAACCGGCGGCTACGCGACCGGTGTGGCGCTGCCGATCCTCTCCCAGTTCGTCAACAATCTGGAGACCTACCTCGGCGAGCTTTCCGATATCGGTGGCATCTTCGGGCAGATCTTCGACAACATCGGCAACTCGCTGAGGGCCCCGTTCGAGGCGGGTGTTGAGGAGCCGGGAAAGCCGTTCAACGTCCCCGAGCTGTTCCCGCCTAACTCGCCCTACAACCAGAACGTCAACGCGGTTCCCTACATCCAGGTGCTCGGATTGGATGCATCACAGCGTGACGTCTGGGCACTGCTGCCCACACTTGCGGGCCCCGAGGCCTATGCAAGTCTCAAGCCGATTCTGGACTTCCTCTCCACGCCGATCAGCGGTGTGCTGGTCGGTGCCATCGGCCCGATCGTGGCCCCGGTGCTGGCCGTGGTGAACAGCATCACCAACACCATTGAGTTGCTGCGGGAGTCCGACTTCGGCGGCGCACTGACTGAACTGATCAACATCCCGGCAAACGTCATCGGTGCCGTCCTCAATGGCGGGCAGACCCTCGACCTGACCCCGTTGGTGAATCTGCTGGGTGTCGAGCTGCCAGACTCCATCACCAGCATCGGCCTGAAGATGGGCGGACTGCTCAGCCCGGGCGGGGTGGGATTCGACGCACTCGCGGCAGTGGCGTCCGCGGGAGAGCTGTCCCTCACCGTTCCCGGCCTGCCCGTCGGGCCGATCGGTGCACTGGCCGGTCTGGGCAACTACGTCGCCAAGTCGATCGTGGTGCCGCCGGCTCCCGTCGAGGTCGCCGCCGCCGTCGAGGCACCGGTAGTGGAGCCCGTGGAGGTTGCGACCCCGGCCGCTACCTCCGATTCCGCTCCTGAGATGGCCACCGTGGCTGTCTCTGAGCCCGCAGGGGCCGCGACCCAGACTGAGCCC
>JBFYOR010000362.1:0-5708 GCA_041303695.1 Mycobacterium sp.
CCGGCGCCGAGCGGTTCGCCGCCGAGGGCGCGGAAGTGATCGTCGTGGCCCGCCGCGCCGACCTGCTGGACGCGCTGTCCGCGCGGATCGCCGACGCCGGCGGAACGGCCGCCGCGATCCCGTGCGACCTGTCCGACCTCGACGCGGTCGACGAACTCGCCGCCACCGTGGACCGGCGATTCGGCGGGGTGGACATCCTGGTGAACAATGCCGGCGCTCGATCCGCCGGCCGCTGGCCGACTCCCTGGACCGCTGGCACGACGTCGAGCGCACCATGACGCTGAACTACTACTCCCCACTGCGGCTGATCCGCGGTCTGGCCCCGGGCATGATCGAGCGCGGCGACGGCCACATCATCAATGTCGCGACCTGGGGCGTGCTCAGCGAGGCCTCACCGCTGTTCGGCGTCTACAACGCGTCCAAGGCCGCACTGAGCGCGGTCAGCCGGGTGATCGAAACCGAGTGGTCGCGCCTCGGCGTGCATTCCACGACGCTGTACTACCCGCTGGTCTCCACCCCGATGATCGCCCCGACCAAGGCCTATCAGGGCGTGCCCGCGCTGAGCACTCAGGAGGCCGCGCAGTGGATGATCGACGCCGCCCGGCACCGGCCGGTGCGGATCGCGCCGCGTTTCGGGGTCAGCGCCCGCGCGTTGGACGTCGTCGCCCCCGGCGTGCTCAACGCACTGCTCAAGCATCAGCGGATGCAGCCGAACTGAGGTAGACACGACCTCATGGAGATCCTCGCGAGCCGGGTGCTGCTGCGGCCGGCCGACTACCCGGCCGCCTTGGCGTTCTACCGCGACACGCTGGGCCTGGCGATCGCACGCGAATACCCTGGCGGCACAGTCTTTTACGCCGGCCAGTCGCTGATCGAACTGGCCGGCCACGGCGGGCCGCAGCCGACCACCGCGGCGCTGTGGCTTCAGGTGCGCGACGTCTATGCCACCCAGCAGGAGCTGACAGGGGCCGGGGTGGCCATCGCCCGCGAGGCCCGCCAGGAACCGTGGGGGCTACACGAGATGCACGTCACCGACCCCGACGGGGTGACGCTGATCTTCGTGCAGATCCCCGGCAACCACCCACTGCGCCGGGACAGCCGGGCCGACGCCGACTAGCGCCGGCCGTTCTCCAGCGGCCAGCCCACCGAGGCCAGCCGCGCGGCCACCTGGTGAACCTCCTCGGGGTTGGGTTCCTTCTCGGTGACCTCGTGGATCGCGGTGCGGATCTGCTCCGCGGTCACCGGGGTGTCGGCATCGGTCTGCCGGACGATGGTCCGGGCCGCCTTGACGACCTCATCCTCGGTCAGCGTGCGCATCAGCAGCGCCAGCAGTGGGAAGTAGTCCTTCGGCGGCACGCCGTGCGGGTAGCCGTCGTGGAGCCAGCCGACGACATTGTCGACGAAACCGTCGTGCTGCTCAACCGACATTGCTACCTCACTTCTTGGGGAACATCGGGAAGAGGTCGATACCGAAGTGGTGCATGATCGTCGACCTGGTGATCCACGCAACGGCGGTGACGATGACGAGGGCGACGACGACGAACAACAGCAGGCCGAGGTACTTCAGCGCCGGATTCGGCTTGTGGATCAGATGATCGGCCTCTTCGCCGCCCGCGCCGTGGGAGTAGGCCAGCATGCCGACCGAGAAGAGCGCGGGCAGTCCAGCGCCGAGGATCAGTCCCACCGCCAGCACCGTGAGGATGCTTTCCAGGTAGTGCATCTACCGTGTCCTTCCGCTCAGCTCAGACAGGAGTCTTGGTCTGGGGCAGCTTCGCGGCTGCCGCGCTTCCGTTGGCCTCCCGCACTTCGGCGGGCACCACCGAGTTCGTCGAGGAGTCCCAGTCGGCGTTGACGTTGCTGCTGTCGACCTTCTGCTGCTGGGCCCGCCACCACAGGTAGAACGACAGTCCGACCAGGATCAGGAAGATCAGGCCGTCGCCGGCCAGCTGCGACCCGGTGATGCCCTTGACACCGTGCGACAGCCAGAACGACAGCGCGCCGACCAGTGCGGCGGCCGGCAGGGTGATCAGCCAGGCCACCGCCATCCGGCCGGCCACCGCCCAGCGCACCTGGGCGCCGGGCTTGCCGACCCCGCTGCCCAGGATCGACCCGGTCGCGACGTGGGTGGTGGACAGCGCCATGCCGGCGGCACTCGAGCTCAGGATGATCGCGGCCGACGACGCCTCGGCGGCCAGACCCTGCGGGGACTCGATCTCGACCAGACCCTTGCCCAGCGTGCGGATGACCCGCCAGCCGCCGAGATAGGTGCCCAGCCCGATCGCCACCGCGCAACTGAAGATGATCCAGAACGGCAGACCGTCCTCCTTCACATCACCGGTCAGATGCCCGGTGGTGATCAGGGCGAGCGCGATCACGCCCATCGTCTTCTGTGCGTCATTGGTGCCGTGTGCCAGGGCGACGAGCGACGCCGTGGCGATCTGACCCCAGCGGAAACCCTCCTCGCGCCGTCGGGGCAGCACCTTGCGGGTGATCCGGTAGACCAGCCAGGTGCCGCAGGCGGCGACCAGTCCGGCGATCAACGGTGCGGCGATGGCGGGGATGAGCACCTTCGCCGTGACCCCACTCCAGTTGACGCCGGCCAGGCCCAGCGCGGCCAGTCCGGCGCCGATCAGTCCGCCGAACAGCGCATGCGATGAGCTCGAGGGAATGCCGAACAGCCAGGTCAGCAGGTTCCACAGAATGCCGCCGATCAACCCGGAGAAAATGATCGTCAGGCCGGTGGAGGGATCGATACCGGGAAGCAGTTGACCGGTCTTGGAGTCCTGCACCCGCAGCACCGCGGTGGTCACCGTGATGGCGACCTCGACCGACAGGAAGGCGCCGACCAGGTTCAGCACACCGGCCAGCACGACGGCGGTCTTGGGCTTGAGGGCCCGGGTCGCGATCGACGTCGCCATGGCGTTGCCGGTGTCGTGGAACCCGTTGGTGAAGTCGAACGCCAGGGCGGTGGCGATCAACAGGACCAGAATGATCATCTCAGTGCCCATGCGGGTCATTCTGCTGCGCCGGGGAGCGCTTTGGCTAATTTCCGCAAAGGCCGCACAGCCCGTCAAGCTGGGAGTTTGCCGAAGCGCCAAAGGTATTCATCCGGCGTTAACCCAATCTATGCCGGGGGTTCGCCCGTGCGGGTCACTCGTGCCGGTTAGCTCAACACGGACTCGGGGCGCAACAACGCTCTAGAATCCCATCCCGAAGGACGCACCCGAAGACGGCCCCGTGCGGAGGAGACGCAGGTGAACCGATTCCTCACCGGCATCGTGTCCTGGCTGCGCTCCGGCTACCCCAACGGCGTCCCGGAGAACGACTACCTGCCGATCCTGGCACTGCTGGCCCGACGGCTTTCCGGCGAGGAGGTGCTCGAGGTGGCGCGCCAACTCAAGCATCTGCCCGAACCCGGCTTCGTCGACATCGGCTCGGAGATCGTCCGGATCACCGATCAGTTGCCCGCCCCGGCCGATGTCGAGCGGGTGCGGGCGAAGCTGGCCGCGCACGGCTGGCCACTCGATGATCCCCGGGACGACGAGGCAACCGGATAACTACTCTCCGCGCGCTCACCATCCCGCCGTGTCCGTCGGCGTTGTCGCTGCTCCCTGCGCTGCAGGGGGTTCTCGACGGGCGTGATGCCCCGCTCGTTCCGATGCCGGCCGGAAACCTGCGTGACAGCGCGGCGCTGACCAGCGCGCTGCGGATCGGCCAAGATATCGATGACGACATCGCCCTGGTGGTGACCACCTCCGGCACAACCGGCGTACCCAAGGGCGCGATGCTGACCCCGGCCGCGCTGATCGCCAGTGCGTCGGCAAGCCACGACCGCCTGGGCGGGCCGGGCAGCTGGCTGCTGGCCCTGCCCGCGCACCACATCGCCGGTATCCAGGTCTTGGTCCGAAGCCTGCTGGCCGGAACCATGCCCGTCGAACTCGATATCTCCGCGGGCTTCGACCCGGCCGGACTGCCTGCCGCGGTGCAGGCGATGGCCTCGGGGCGTCGCTACACCTCGCTGGTGGCCAACCAGCTGGCCAAGGCCCTTGCCGACCCGGCTGCGGTCGAGGCACTGGCTGAGCTCGACGCGGTACTGCTCGGCGGCGGGCCGGCCCCCCGGCCGGTGCTCGACGGCGCGGCCGACGCCGGGATCACCGTGGTGCGCAGCTACGGATCCAGCGAGACCGCCGGCGGCTGCGTGTACGACGGGCTGCCGCTGGACGGGGTGGAAGTCCGCATCGACAACCCCCCCGCCGGAGCCGGCAGCGATATCGGCACGGTGCTGATCGGCGGCGCCACCCTGGCCGTCGGATACCGCAATCCCCCGAACCCCGATCCGTTCGGCGAGCCCGGCTGGTTCCGCACCGACGACGTTGGCCGCTTTGATGATTCGGGCCGGCTGGTGGTGCTCGGGCGCTCAGATGAGGCGATCAGCACCGGTGGGCTGACGATCATGCCCGCCGCGGTGGAGGCGGTGCTGGGTCGCCATCCCGCGGTGGCCGAGTGCGCGGTGTTCGGCGTGGCCGACGATCGGCTCGGCCAGCGGGTGGTGGCCGCCGTGGTGGTCACCGCAGGTTCGACCCCCGCCCTGGCTGAGTTGCGGGAGTTCGTCGCGCAGTCACTCGATGCCACCGCCGCGCCGCGCGAACTTCACCTCGTCGATGAACTGCCGCGCCGGGGAATCGGCAAACTGGACCGCAGGGCGCTGCGCGAGCGCTACCGCTGATGGTGTCGGAGTCGCCGACGCCTCTGACGAAACCGTGACGCCAGAGCGGTTTCCGCGCTGCCGCGGCTAGGCTCTGTCCCATGCCGGCCCGCGTTCTGATCGCCGACGACGATGCCGTCGTGCGCGATGTCGTACGGCGTTACCTGGAACGCGACGGCCTCGAGGTGCGCATCGCCGGCGATGGCAACGAGGCCCTGCGGGTGCTGGGCAGCGAACGGATCGACGTCGCGGTGCTCGATGTGATGATGCCCGGCCCCAACGGACTGTCGCTGTGCCGCACCCTGCGCCAGGGCGGCGACTACACCGTCCCGGTCATCCTGCTGACGGCCCTGAGCGAGGAGGACGACCGGATCGCCGGACTCGAGGCCGGGGCCGACGACTACCTGACCAAGCCGTTCAGCCCCCGGGAACTGGCTCTGCGGGTCCGCTCGGTGCTGCGCCGCGCCCCGGCCACTCCGGCGACGGTTCCCTTGGAGATCACCGTCGGCGCACTGACCGTCGCCACCGCGTCGCGGTCGGTGACCGTCGCCGGTGCGCCGGTCGGGTTGACCAACCGGGAGTTCGATCTGCTGATGTTCTTCCTGACCCACACCGACACCGTGTTCTCCCGGGAGGAACTGCTCAAGCGGGTGTGGAACTGGGACTTCGGCGACCTGTCGACGGTCACGGTGCACGTCAAGCGACTGCGCTCCAAACTCGGTGAGCACCATCGCGTCCAGACGGTGTGGGGCCGCGGCTACCTGTGGCAGGGGCAAGCCGACGGCGATGACCGTGGCTTCGCATAACCTGACCCAAATTGCGCTGCTGGCACTGGGATGTTCACTGCCGGTGGTGCTGGCCGGCGGATTGGTGATCCGGCTCGCACGGTCCTGGTCGATCACGGTGAGCGTGGTGGCCCTGGTGCTGATCCCGACGCTGGCCACCTTCGCCGGGGTGTTCTGCGCGAGTGGGTACATGACCGAGGGCACGTTCCGCACCATTA
>JBFYOR010000363.1:0-3667 GCA_041303695.1 Mycobacterium sp.
GTGTTGTCCAGCCTGGTGGTCGGAGTCCCGCACGAAGACCTCGGGCAGGTCCCGCACGCGCTGGTGCACGCCGCGGAAGGCCACGATCTCGACCCGGCCACTGTCGCCGCCTTCGTCGCGCAGCGACTGGCCGACTACAAGGTGCCGCGCGGTGTGGAGTTCGTCGACACCCCACTGCGCGATGACGCCGGCAAGGCCCGGCGGACGGCGGTCCGCGAGGAGGTTCTCTCGAGACAGGACGCTAACGCGCGACCGCCGGCTCCGGGTCGTCGGTGACCGAACTGTCCAGCGGCGGGATCGGCACCGGGTTTGCGCCCCTGGCGCGGCCGGATCCATCTCCGGGCCGCGCTACCCCTGCCCGCCGGTACTCCCACCGGCGCAGGGCGTTGCGGCAGGGCGACTCGATGAGCGCGTAACTGACCGCCGCCATCGCGAAGCCCAGCACCGTCGTCAGCACGAAGATGACGATCAGATCGCCGTTGAACATGAACGTGCCGATCATCGGGAACACCATCACCAAGGCCGCCAGGTGCCAGATGAACAGCCCATAGGACCACCGGCCCAGGGTGACCATCACCGGACTGCCCATGATCCGGTGCTGCTGGCCCGGTCGGTCCAGGACCAGCGGGGCCAGCAGCGCGCAGGCGACGATGGCGCCCATCGAGGTACGCACCACGAACTGCCCCAGGGTGGCCGGGACCAGGTTCTTGGGGCCGGCCAGCGGGGAGGCCGAAATCAGATAGGCCACCAGTGCGATCCCGTAGATGGCCCACGGGTTGCGGGCCAGCCGGTGCGGCCAGCCGACCGGGCTGACGGTCCACTCGGCCAGCAGCATCCCGGCGGCGAACCAGGACGCGTAGGCCGGCGGCCAGTTGAGGAAGTTGACCCCCTCGGCGGTCTGGATGGGCAGCAGACCCCAGCCCAGGCTGACCACCGCCACCGCCGCGATCGCCGGCACCCGGGCCCGCACCGGCAGCCGGTAGGCCAGGAAGGCCAGCACAGGCAGCGCCAGGTAGAAGCTGACCTCCACCGACAGGCTCCACATCTGGGTCAGCCCGGCGGTCAGCGTCAGGGGCACGTACACCTGGGTCAGCGTGAGGTTGGCCAGCCAGACCGTGCTGTTGGCGTGGTTGGCCTCCGGGAGCAGGGTCAGGATGATCACCACCGCGACCAGGTAGCCCGGCATGATGCGGACCAGGCGCGACCGCAGGTAGTGCCCGGTGGCCGGCCGGTGCCGCATCTCGCGGGCGGCCGCGGCGTGACCGCGCCACAGCAGGAACCCGGACAGCGCGAAGAACACCGCGACGGCCAGGTCGAAACGGTGCAGCAGCCGGCCCAGCACGCCTTCCTGGGTTCCGGTCTGGAATGCGACGTGGGTGAGCACCACGCCCATCGCCGCGCAGGCGCGCATCCCCTCCACCGCGGGCAGAAAGCTCCGGGTGCCGCCCACCTGATCGGGCACCGGTTTCATAGCAGCCAGTCTGCCGGGGCACACAAGCCGGGCAATGATCGGGGGGGAATCGGCTGGGACCGGAATCCACGCGCTGAGCCGATCGGCTTAGTTTCTGCTGTTAGGGTCAGACCGGTTTGTCGGGTATTGACTCGACGGAAGACCTGGCGGACGACAGCACAAGGAGGCCTGGGCAGCGTGAACCGCGCAAGCATGCTGCGCCTGGCGGCGCTGGTCATCATCGGTCTCGGTGCGGCCCTGCTGACCGCGGCCGTGCTGTTGTCGTACTACACCGCGGGCAAGATCAAGAAGATCCCGCTCGATATCGACCAGACACTGGTCAGCAGCGGCACGGGTACCGCGCTCGACCCCGGTTCGCTGTCGGCTGGCCCCGGGGCGCGGTTCATCGTCGACAAGAACGTGCCACTGGTGTCTCAGCAGGCCATGACCGTCGAGACCCCGGCCAACGCCGAAGTGGTGACCTTCCAGGTCGGGACGACGGTCCGGCGCAGCGACAAGCAGAAGGACAACGGCCTGCTGCTGGCCATGGTCGACACCGTCACACTCAACCGCAGCACCGCCGAGGCGGTATCCGACGACGAGCGGCCGGGCGGCTCGGTGCAGAAGCCCCGCACCGTCGAGGACGACAAGCCGCCCACCAACGTCGCACTGCCGCATGAGGGCCTGTCCTACCGTTTCCCGTTCAACACCGAGAAGCGCTCATACCCGTACTTCGATCCGATCGCGCAGAAGGCCTTCGACGCCAACTACGACGGCGAGGACGACGTCAACGGCCTGACCACCTACCGGTTCACCCAGAACGTCGGCTACGACGCGGACGGCAAACTGGTCGAACCCATCAAGTACGCCTCGCTCTACGACAAGAGCGAGGACGCCGACGTGACCGCCCGGGCCGAACTGTGGGGCATCCCGGATATCGACCCGTACGAGCCGATCACCATGACCCGCTTCTACGCCGCCCAGCGCACTTTCTGGGTCGACCCGGTCTCGGGCACGATCGTCCGGGCCGAGGAGCGCGCCAACCACTACTACGCCCGCGATCCGCTGCGGCCGGAGATGGCGGTGGCCGACTACACGGTGACCTCCACCGAACAGACGGTGGAGTCACAGGTCGCCGCGGCCCGCGCCGAGCGTGACCGGGTGGCGTTGTGGTCACGGATCCTGCCGATCAGCCTGGCCGCCGCCGGTGCGGTGGCACTCGTCGGTGCCATGCTGCTGGGCCTGTTCAGCGGTCGCGTCGAGTCGGCGCTGTCCGAACCCGGTGAGGACGATATCGACATCGGGTTGTTCGGCCGGGATGAGACCGGGCCGATGCCTGCGGCGCAGGCACCCACCGAGAAGATCCCCACCCGCCGACCGGAGCCCCCGCCGCAACAGCCGTGACGCCGGTGAGGGTCGCGGACCGCCGGATGGCCGCACTGGTGGTACCCGGCTACGCGCTGGCGTTGACGTTGGTGGTCAACGCGCCCCTGCTGGCACCCGGCTATCTGCTGATCCGCGATGCGGTGTCCACCCCGCGGTCCTACCTGTCCGACGCCGCGATCGGTCTGGGCGAGGCGGCGCCCCGGGCGGTGCCGCAGGACTTCGCGATCGCCGTGCTGTCGGCGGTCATCGACGGCGGGGTGATCGTCAAAGCCCTGCTGATCGGCGCGCTGCTGCTGGCCGGATGGGGAGCGGGCCGGCTGGCGGGCACGGTGCTGCCGGAGGCCGGAGTCGCCGGACAACTGGTCGCCGCGACGGTGGCGGTGTGGAATCCCTATGTCGCCGAACGCCTTCTGCAGGGCCATTGGAGCCTGCTGCTGGCCTACGGCTGCCTGCCCTGGGTCGCCGCGGCCGTGCTGCGGCTGCGGGCCGGTGACACCGGCCTCGCCGGGTGGGCCGCTCTGGTGTTCTGGATCGCGCTGGCCGGGCTCACCCCGACCGGCGTCATCCTGGCCGCCATCGTCGCCCTGGTATGCCTCGCCGCTCCCGGACCGGGGGTCAGCCGGGTGCGCTGCGCCGGCGCGGTCCTCGGGACCGCCCTGATCACCGCTGGGCCGTGGCTGGCCGCCACCGCACTCGGCGGTGCCCTCGGCACCGAACAGGGCGCCGGTCTGGCGCCCTTCGCGGCGCGGGCCGAGCCGTTGCTCGCCACCCTGGGCAGCCTGGCCGGACTGGGCGGCCTCTGGAATGCCGAGGCGGTACCGCACTCCCGGA
>JBFYOR010000364.1:0-24380 GCA_041303695.1 Mycobacterium sp.
AACGCCCGTGGATTCCGCAATACCTCGACGAGGGCTGGATCGAGCAGGCCGGCGTCGCGCTGACCTGCCCGCAGACCGAGGACATGCTCGCCTCCATCCGGGACCCGATGACCCGGCCCCGCTTCATCGGCAATGTCAACCGGGCACTGGAGTTCACTCGGTACCGCATCGACCGGGTGCCCGAGTACGACCTGCAGCGCTGCGGGCTGGCCAAGCCGCCCTCGGACCGGCCGCCCTATGCCGGGCTCCCGGCAACCGGTCCCTAGGGCCGGCGGCGGCGCGTATCGGCACCAAACGCGGACTTACTCAATCGTCGGTGTGATTCACTACGTGGCGACGAGTCTCGGGGATAACTCCCGAGATAAGCGTGGTGAGGCGGGTATTGAGATGACTATGGGTTGCACGAAACTGTTCCGCGCCGTGGGCGCGGCGATCCTGGCCGTCGGCCTCTGGGGCGCGACCGCCCCGAATGCCCCGACCGCCGAGGCCGCCGGCGTCGAGTACCTGATGATCCCCTCGGCTGCGATGGGCCGCGACATCCCGGTGGCGTTCCAAGGCGGCGGTCCGCGCGCCGTGGTCCTGCTGGACGCCTTCAACGCCGCGCCCGATGTCAGCAACTGGGTGACGGTCGGCAACGCGATGAGCACCCTGGCCGGCAGCGGCTTCTCGGTGGCAGCGCCGGCGGGTGGGGCCTACAGCATGTACACCAACTGGGAGCTGGACGGCAGCAAACAGTGGGAGACCTTCCTGGCTGACGAGATGCCGAACTGGCTGGCCGCCAACAAGGGACTGGCGCCCAACCGGCACGCCATCGTGGGAGCCGCCCAGGGCGGTACCGCCGCGCTGACCATGGCCGCCTTCCACCCGGACCGCTACAGCTACGCCGGGTCGCTGTCGGGCTTCTTGACCCCCTCCAACACCCAGATGAACGGCATCATCTCCAACGGCATCAATGCCGGCGGCGGCAACATCCAAGCGATGTGGGGCGCACCCCAGCTGGGCCGGTGGAAGTTCCGCGACCCCAACGTGCACGTCGCCCTGCTGGTCCGCAACAACACCCGGATGTGGGTGTTCAGCCCGCAAACGCTGACGTGCAGCGATCCCGCCGCGATGATCGGCGCCTGCGCCGAAGCCCAGGGCAGCAATCGCACCTTCTACGCGCACTACCGTTCCACCGGTGGCCGGAACGGGAACTTCGACTTTCCCGTCGGCGGTAACCACGACTGGGGCAACTGGGCTGGTCAGCTTGGTGCGATGGTGGGCGACATCTCGGCCGCGATCGGCTGAGCCCGAGCGCCGGCGAACCGATCCGTTAGCCATCCGCAATCGGGCGGTGCCCTGAGCACCTCCGCGGAGGCGGTACTGTGGAACGCGTGCCACGTCCGGACCGCGGAGCCTCCAGCAAACCCCTTGGCGGGGTTCGGCGGCCGATCGGCACACCGACGCACCGGGTCTTGTTGGCCGGGTTCGTGGCTCCGGCGGCCTGGCTGCTGGCTGGGTGCGGCTCCGGCGGTGATCTGATCAGCTCGGTGGCGCTGCCGTCGCAACAGAACACCGGTTACGACGAAGGCGTCGATGTCGCGGCATCGCCAACCGATGACAGGCAGTCCGGGACAATGGCCCTGACTCCGGGCCAGCGCGAATATCTGGACGCGCTGTCCGCCGCCGGTGTGCGGACCTCCAATGAGTTGCGCGCACTGAGCATCGGCTCCTATGTCTGCCAGGCGCGTGCCGCCGGGCAGAGCGACCAGGCGGTGTGGGATTCGGTGGCGCCCATGGTGCGCAGCGATATCGCCGCCGCGCGCGCGGCCTCCCCACAGACCCCCGTCGCGCTCGAGGCCGACGCGGCCGTGGGCCAATACATCCAAACCGCCACCCAGCGGCTCTGCTGATCCATGGCCCGGAAATCTCCGACAAACGGCCGGACGAACAACCGGCGCAGACGTCACCGCATCCTCGCGCTGATCGCTGCCGGTGCTGTCGCCGTGGTCGTCGCCCTCGTCGTGGCGATCATCGTGATCATGGTGCGCCGCCCGGAGCCGTCGATCACGGCCATCCCGCCGACGGCGGTTCCGCCCACCAGCGCACCGGGGATCAAGCCGCGCCCTGCCTTCCAGGACGCCAGCTGTCCCGACGTCAGCATGATCGCCATCCCGGGTACCTGGGAGTCCTCGCCGACCGACGATCCGCTCAACCCGGGACAGTTCCCGATCGCGTTGCTACTCAGCGTTACCCGTCCGATCCAGGAGCAGTTCGGCCGGGATCGGGTGGAGGTGTACACGGTTCCGTACACCGCGCAGTTCCACAACCCGTTGTCGGCGGACAAGCAGATGTCCTACAACGACAGCCGGGCCGAGGGCACCGCGGCCACCGTGCGGGCGATGACGGATATGAACAACCGCTGCCCGTTGACCAGCTTCGTGGTGGTCGGTTTCTCCCAGGGGGCGGTGATCGCCGGCGATCTGGCCAGCGATATCGGTAACGGCCGTGGGCCGGTCGATGAGGATCTTGTTCTGGGCGTCACCCTGATCGCCGACGGCCGCCGCCAGCCCGGTGTCGGCCGGGACATCGGTCCGATCGTTCCTGGCCAGGGTGCCGAGGTCACCCTCAAGGAGGTGCCGGCGCTCTCGGCGCTGGGGCTGACGATGAGCGGGGAGCGGCCGGGCGGATTCGGCGCGCTGAACAACCGCACCAATCAGATCTGCGCGCCCGGCGACCTGATCTGCTCGGCCCCGCAGTCGGCATTCAATATCGCCAACCTGCCCAAGACCCTCGACGTGCTGACCAGCGGTGCCGGTCAGCCGGTGCACGCGATGTATGCCACCCCGGAGTTCTGGAACCTCGACGGGCAGACGGCCACCTTGTGGACGCTGAATTGGGCCCGCGGTGTCATCGAGAACGCGCCGCGCCCGCCGCACGGCTGACCCGGCGTTGCGATTTGGTGCCAGCCCCACTTGCGCCTAACATTAAGAAAAAAATAAGGGCATCTGAAACAGTCCCTCTGACGGGAATCGACGATCCCGTGGGGTCGGACTGCGGCGGACCGATTCTCGGTACCATCTGTGAGGCTCGGGCCATGTACGGCGACCGGCGGCGCGCTGCGCGGCTGCCGCACCCCCAACCAGCGGGGGGCCGATACGAATGCGTTCTGACAGGAGAGTGGTATGCCGTTCCATAACCCGTTCATCAAGGACGGACGGATCACCTTCCCTGAAGGCGCCAGCCTGGTGAAGCACGTCGAACGCTGGGCCAAGGTCCGCGGCGACAAGCCGGCCTACCGATTCCTGGACTTCTCCACCGAACGTGACGGCGTCGCCCGGGTACTGACGTGGGCCGACTTCGGTGCCCGCAACCGCGCGTTGGGCGCCCGTCTGCAGCAGGTGACCCAACCCGGTGACCGGGTGGCGATCCTGTGCCCGCAGAACCTCGAGTACCTCGTCGCGTTCTTCGGCACGCTCTACTCCGGGCGCATCGCGGTGCCGCTTTTCGATCCGTCCGAGCCCGGCCACGTCGGCCGCCTGCACGCTGTGCTCGACGACTGCCAGCCGTCGGCGATCCTGACCACCACCGAGGCCGCCGAGGGTGTCCGCAAGTTCTTCCGGACCCGACCCGCGAAGGAACGGCCCCGGGTGATCGCCGTCGACGCGATTCCGGTGGAGGTCGGTGCGACCTGGGAGCATGTTGACACGGTCATCGAGGACACCGTCGCCTACCTGCAGTACACCTCCGGGTCGACCCGCATCCCGACCGGTGTGCAGATCACCCACCTGAACCTGGCCACCAACGTGGTGCAGGTCATCGAGGCACTTGAGGGCGAGGAAGCCGACCGCGGGGTGTCCTGGCTGCCGTTCTTCCATGACATGGGCCTGGTCACGGCTCTGCTGCCATCGTTGATCGGGCATTACTTCACCTTCATGACCCCGGCCGCGTTCGTGCGCCGGCCGATCCGCTGGATGCGCGAGATCGCCCGTCAGCCCGGCGACACCGGCGGCACCATCTCGGTGGCACCGAACTTCGCCTTCGACCATGCCGCGGCTCGCGGTCTGCCGAAGGACGGCGAGGAGCCACTGGACCTGTCCAACGTCAAGGCCATCCTCAACGGCAGCGAACCGATCTCGGCAGCGACCGTGCGCCGGTTCAACGACGCCTTCGGGCCGTTCGGCTTCCCGCCCAAGGCCATCAAGCCGTCCTACGGCCTGGCCGAGGCCACGCTGTTCGTGTCCACCACCCCGTCGACCGAGGAGCCGAAGATCATTTCGGTTGACCGCGACGAACTCAACGCCAACCGGTTCGTGCCGGTGCCCGATGACTCGCCGAAGGCCGTCGCGCAGGCCGGCGCCGGGAAGGTCGGCGTCGGGGAGTGGGCGGCGATCGTCGACCAGGAGAGCGCCAGCGAGGTGCCCGACGGACAGATCGGTGAGATCTGGATCAGCGGCAACAACATGGGCACCGGTTACTGGAACAAGCCCGAGAAGACCGTCGAGACGTTCCAGAACACCCTGAAGTCGCGGACCAGTCCGTCGCATGCCGAGGGCGCAGCCGACGACGCCACCTGGGTCCGCACCGGCGACCTCGGCTGCTACCACGACGGTGAGCTGTTCATCACCGGCCGCACCAAGGACCTCGTCATCATCGACGGGCGCAACCACTACCCGCAGGACCTGGAGCACTCCGCGCAGGAGGCCAGCAAGGCGGTCCGAACCGGTTTCGCGGCGGCCTTCTCGGTGCCGGCCAACCAGCTGCCGGATGAGGTGTTCGCCGATGCGCATGCCGGTCTCAAGCGCGATCCGACTGACACCTCCGAGCAGTTGGTGATCGTGGCGGAGCGTGCCGCCGGCTCCAACAAGTTGGATATCAGCCAGGTCGCCGACGCCATCCGGGCGGCCGTCGCGGTGCGCCACGGCGTGACGGTGCGCGACGTACTGCTGACCTCGGCCGGTGCGATCCCGCGGACCTCCAGCGGAAAGATCGGCCGCAGCGCCTGCCGTTCGGCCTACTTGGACGGCAGCCTCCGGTCCGGGAAGGTGGCCAACGCCTTCCCGGACGAGGCCGAATGACGACCGGCGAAGGACCTATGCCTGAATCGACTGCGCCTGAATCGACGGGGCCTGAATCGACGGGGCCTGGGAGCGACGAGATCATCCTGGCTCCGGAACATGACCTGGCCGTGCCCCGCACCGATATGACGGTGCCGGAGATGCGCGCATGGCTGCGCAACTGGGTGGCCAATTCCACCGGACAGGCGCCCGATGCGATCAGTGAATCGGTCCCGATGGTGGAACTGGGGCTGTCCTCGCGCGACGCCGTGGCGATGGCCACCGACATCGAGGATCTCACCGGCGTCACCCTGACCGCCACGGTGGCATTCCGGCATCCGACCATCGAGGCGCTGGCGACGGTGATCATCGAGGGTGAGCCGGAACTCGAGGCCGCCGACGGCGACGACGACTGGACCCGCCCGCACGACGAACCGGAGATCGCGATCGTCGGCCTGGCGACCCGCTTCCCGGGCGATATGAACACCCCCGACGAGATGTGGCGGGCGCTGCTGGATGGCCGCGACGCCATCACCGACCTGCCCGAGGGCCGCTGGTCGGAATTCATGGACGAGCCGCGGCTGGCCGAACGAATCCGCAAGGCCCGCACCCGCGGCGGCTACATCAAGGACATCAAAGAATTCGACGCCGAGTTCTTCGCGCTGTCGAAGATGGAAGCCGACAATATCGACCCGCAGCAGCGGATGGCACTCGAACTCACCTGGGAGGCGCTGGAGAATGCGCGAATCCCCGCCTCCAGCTTGCGCGGGATGAGCGTCGGCGTTTTCGTCGGCAGCTCCACCAACGACTACAGCTACCTGGCGATGATGGACCCGCGCACCGCGCACCCGTACGCCATCACCGGCACCGCGAGTTCGATCATCGCCAACCGGGTGTCCTACTTCTACGATTTCCGCGGCCCCTCGGTGGCCGTCGACACCGCATGCTCATCCTCGCTGGTCGCCGTACATCAGGGAGTGAAGGCCCTGCGGACCGGTGAAGCCGACGTGGTGCTGGCCGGCGGCGTCAACGCCCTGGTCACACCGGCGGTCACGATAGGATTCGACGAGGTCGGCGGGGTGCTCGCGCCGGATGGCCGGATCAAGTCGTTCTCCGCCGACGCCGACGGGTACGCCCGCTCCGAGGGCGGCGGCATGCTGGTGCTCAAGCGACTCGATGACGCCCGTCGCGACGGCGACGAGATCCTGGCCGTCATCGCCGGCAGTGCGATCAACCACGACGGCCGGTCCAACGGGATGCTGGCGCCGAACCCGGATGCTCAGGCCGATGTGCTGCGCCGGGCCTATCACGACGCCGGCATCAATCCGCGCACCGTCGACTACATCGAGGCGCACGGCACCGGCACCATCCTCGGTGACCCGATCGAGGCCGACGCGCTCGGTCGTGTCATCGGTCGCGGCCGCGGTGCTGATCAACCCGCGCTGCTGGGTGCGGTGAAGTCCAACCTGGGCCATCTGGAGTCGGCGGCCGGTGCGGCCAGCCTGGCGAAAGTGGCTCTTGCGCTGCGCAACAACAAGATTCCACCGTCGATCAACTACGCCGGACCCAACCCATACATCGACTTCGACGGGGTTCACCTCAAGGTCGCCGACACCGTCACCGACTGGCCGCGCTACAGCGGCCACGCCATCGCCGGGGTGTCCGGATTCGGGTTCGGTGGCGCTAATGCGCACATTGTGCTGCGTGAGGTGCTGCCCGAAGATCTGGTTGAGCCCGATCCTGAGCCGGAAGTTGTTGACGACCAGGCTGATACATCCGCGGCTGATGCGGTCTACGTCGGTGGCGTTCGGATGGACGAGTACGGCGAGTTCATCGATGACGAGCCTGCCACCGACTTCTACGGGGCCGTCGCGGTCGATGGCGACGAGGAACCCGAACTTCCCGGTCTGACCGATGAGGCACTGCGCCTGCTCGAGGTCGCCCGCGAAGAACTGGAAGCGGCTGAGGCGACGGATCCGTTCACGCCGATTGTGCCGCTTGCCGTTTCGGGCTTCCTGACTTCCCGTAAACGGGCGACCGCCGCGGAGCTGGCCGACTGGGTGGACAGCCCGGCGGGCCGGGCATCGTCGCTGGAGTCGATCGGCCGGTCGCTGTCCCGGCGCAACCACGGCCGCTCCCGGGCGGTGGTGCTGGCTCACGATCACGATGAGGCCGTCAAGGGCCTGCGGGCGATCGCCGAGGGCAAGGCGAGTCCGTTGGTGTACAGCGCCGACGGCCCGGTGAGCAACGGTCCGGTCTGGGTGCTGGCCGGCTTCGGCGCGCAGCACCGCAAGATGGGCAAGAGCCTGTACCTGCGCGACGAGGTGTTCGCCGAGTGGATCAATAAGGTGGACAGCCTCGTTCAGGAAGAGCGCGGCTACTCGATCCTCGAACTGATCCTCGACGACTCGATCGACTACACCGACGAGACCTGCGAGTACCCGATCGAAGTGGTGCAGTTGGTGATCTTCGCCATCCAGATCGCCCTGGGCGAACTGCTCAAGCACCACGGCGCCAAACCCGCCGCGGTGGTGGGACAGTCCCTCGGCGAGGCGGCCGCGGCGTATTTCGCCGGTGGTCTGTCGCTGGCGGACGCCACCCGAACCATCTGCGCCCGTTCGCATCTCATGGGCGAGGGCGAGGCGATGCTGTTCGGTGAGTACATCAGGCTGATGGCACTGGTGGAGTACTCGGCCGACGAGATCACAGGAGTTTTCTCGGATTTCCCCGGACTGGAAGTGTGCGTCTACGCCGCACCGTCCCAGACCGTGATCGGCGGCCCGCCGGCCGAGGTGGACGCGATCATCGAACGTTGCGAGGCCGAGGGCCGCTTCGCCCGCAAGTTCGCGACCAAGGGTGCCAGCCACACCACCCAGATGGATCCTCTGCTGGGTGAACTGGCCGCCGAACTTCAGGGCATCGAACCGCACCCGCTGAAGATCGGCTACTTCTCGACCGTGCACGAGGGCTCCTATATCCGCCCGGGCGAGGCCATCCACGATGTCGACTACTGGAAGAAGGGACTGCGGCACAGCGTCTACTTCACCCATGCCATCCGCAACGCGGTGGACAGTGGGCACACCACGTTCCTGGAGTTGGCACCGAACCCGGTCGCGCTGATGCAGGTCGGATTGACCACTGCTGCAGCGGGTTTGCATGACGGGCAGCTCATCCCCACCCTGGCCCGCAAGCAGGACGAGGTCGACTCCATGGTTGCGGCGATGGCTCAGCTGTACGCCTACGGCCACGATCTGGACTTCCGCACGCTGTTCTCCGCGGCGGAGGATCCGCAGGACTACGCCGACATTCCGCCGACCCGCTTCAGGCGCAAGGAGCACTGGCTCAATGCGCACTTCTCCGCGGACGGCTCCTCGCTCATCCCCGGCACCCACGTCGCGATGCCCGACGGCCGGCACGTCTGGGAATACGCTCCCCAGGGCCCGACCGACCTCGCCGCCCTGGTGAAAGCCGCTGCGGTGCAAGTCCTTCCGGATGCCGCACTGACCGCTGCTGAGCAACGCGCAGTCGCCGGCGATGGCGCCCGGTTGGTCACCACGCTGACCCGCCATCCCGGTGGCGCTTCGGTGCAGGTGCACGCCCGCATCGACGAGTCCTTCACGCTGGTCTACGACGCCATCGTCAGCCGCGGCGGTGCGGCGGGATCCGGATTCCCGCTGTCCGCGGCGGGTGCAGGCCTGCCTGCTGCCGTTGCCACCGGGGTTGCTGTTGCGGCGGAACCCGTTGCCGTGGAAGCGGAACCGGCCGACGATGCAGCCATCCTTCACGACAGTCTCGCCGCGGGAGCCGGGGTTGCGGCAAGCCTGGGCAAGTGGTCACCGGAGTCCGGCGAGACCGTGCACGACCGGCTGTCGACCATTGTCGGCAGCGCGATGGGCTACGAGCCCGAGGACCTGCCATGGGAGGTTCCGCTCATCGAGTTGGGCCTGGACTCGCTGATGGCGGTGCGGATCAAGAATCGCGTCGAGTACGACTTCGATCTGCCGCCGATCCAGCTGACCGCGGTCCGGGACGCCAATCTCTACGCGGTCGAGAAGCTCATCGAGTACGCGATCGAGAACCGCGAAGCCGTCACCGAGTTGGCCGAGCATCAGAAGGGCATGACCCCCGAGGAGATCGCCGCCGAGCAGGCCCGGATCGCGGCCGGCGAGATCCCCGCGGAGCTGGCGGCCAAACTTGCGGAGAAGCACCCCGAGGCGCATGCGCCGATCGATACGGTTCCGCCGCCGCCCACCAACCCGGCGGGCCCGAATGTTCCGCCGCCGCCCCCGCCGACGAATCCGGCCGGCCCGACCGCGGCCGGAGCCGCTGCTCCTGCCAATTCCGCGGCCGGAGCCGCTGCTAAGGCCCTGACCCAGCAGGCTGTCGTCGACGCGCTCGGCACCGACGTCCCGCCCCGGGAGGCCGCCGAACGCGTCACCTTCGCCACCTGGGCGATCGTCACCGGCAAGTCGCCGGGCGGCATCTTCAACGAGCTGCCGAAGATCGACGCCGATACCGCCACCAAGATCGCCGCGCGGCTCACCGAGCGCTGCGAAGGCACCATCACCGCCGAGCAGGTGACGGCGGCGCCCACCATTGAGGCGCTCGCAACGACCGTCCGGGAGCACCTCGAGTCCGGTGAGCTCGACGGCTTCGTCCGCACCATCCGGGCCCGCAAGGAAGGCTCCGACCGGATCCCGCTGTTCGTCTTCCACCCGGCCGGCGGCTCCACCGTCGTCTACGAACCGCTGCTCAAGCGGCTGCCCGAGGACACCCCGATGTACGGCTTCGAGCGGGTCGAGGGTTCGATCGAGGAACGCGCGGCCGAGTACGTGCCCAAGCTCCTGGAGATGGGTGGCAAGGGCCCGTTCATGCTCGCGGGCTGGTCATTGGGCGGCGTGCTGGCCTACGCGTGCGCGATCGGCCTCAAGAAGGCGGGTGCGGACGTCCAATTCGTCGGACTCATCGACACCGTGCGTGCCGGCGAGGACATCCCGCAGACCTCCGAGGAGATCCGGGCCCGCTGGGACCGCTATGCGCTGTTCGCCCAGCGGACCTTCAACGTTGAGATCCCGGAGATCCCCTACGAGCAACTCGAGGTGCTCGACGACGACGGTCAGGTGCGGTTCGTCCTCAACGCGGTCAAGGAGGCCGGGGTCGACATCCCCGGCGGCATCATCGAGCACCAACGCACGTCGTATCTGGACAACCGCGCCATCGACACCGCCCACATCGAGCCCTACGACGGGCACGTGACGCTGTACATGGCCGACCGTTACCACGACGACGCCATCATGTTCGAGCCGCGCTACGCCACCCGCAAGCCTGACGGCGGTTGGGGTGAATTCGTCGACGACCTCGAGGTGGTTCCGATCGGGGGCGAGCACATCCAGGCCATCGACGAGCCGTACATTGCCAAGGTTGGCGCTCATCTCAGCGAGGCCATCAATCGGATCCAGAACCAGGCCCAGGAGAACCAGGACCAGTGACCAACAAGTCCACCGCCGAGTTACTGGCCGAGTTGCGCGACAAGCTCGAACAGGCAAAAGAGCCCGGCGGTGAGGCAGCCGCCGCCAAACGCGACAAGCGTGGCATCCCCAGCGCCCGGGCCCGTATTGAGGAACTGGTCGACCCGGGCAGCTTCCTGGAGATCGGCGCACTGGCCCGCACCCCGGGTGATCCGAACGCGCTCTACGGCGACGGCGTGGTCACCGGACACGGCACCATCAATGGCCGCCCGGTCGGGGTCTTCTCGCACGACCAGACCGTCTTCGGTGGCTCGGTCGGGGAGATGTTCGGCCGCAAGGTGGCCAAGCTGATGGAGTGGGTGGCGATGGTCGGCTGCCCTATCGTCGGCATCAACGACTCCGGCGGCGCCCGCATCCAGGACGCCGTCACCTCGCTGGCCTGGTACGCCGAACTCGGCCGCCGTCACGAACTGCTGTCCGGCATCGTGCCGCAGATCTCGATCATCCTCGGCAAGTGCGCCGGCGGTGCGGTGTACTCGCCCATCCAGACCGATCTGGTGGTCGCCGTCCGCGACCAGGGCTACATGTTCGTTACCGGGCCCGACGTCATCAAGGATGTCACCGGCGAGGAGGTCAGCCTCGATGAACTCGGCGGTGCCGACTATCAGGCCCGCTACGGCAACATCCATCAGGTGGTCGACTCGGAGAAGGCGGCCTTCGCCTATGTGCGCGAGTTCCTGGACTTCCTGCCGCCCAACACCTTTGACGACGCACCGGTGGTCAACCCCGGACTGGAGCCGGAGGTGACCCCGCACGACCTCGAGCTGGACAGCATCGTGCCGGACGCCGATAACACGGCCTACGACATGCACGAGATCCTGATCCGGATCTTCGACGACGGCGACTTCCTCGATGTCGCCGCGCAGGCGGGCCAGGCCATTATCACCGGCTTCGCCCGGGTGGATGGCCGGCCGGTGGGTGTGGTGGCGAACCAGCCGATGCACATGTCGGGCGCGATCGACAACGAGGCCTCCGACAAGGCGGCCCGCTTCGTCCGATTCTGCGACTCCTTCAACACCCCATTGGTTTTCGTCGTCGACACCCCCGGTTTCCTGCCCGGTGTGGAGCAGGAGAAGAACGGAATCATCAAGCGCGGCGGGCGATTCCTCTACGCCGTCGTCGAGGCAGACGTGCCGAAGGTGACGCTGACCATCCGAAAGTCCTACGGCGGGGCCTATGCCGTAATGGGCTCCAAGCAGCTCACCGCCGACCTGAACTTCGCCTGGCCCACCGCTCGCATCGCGGTCATCGGGGCCGACGGCGCGGCTCAACTTCTGGTCAAGCGTTTCCCGGATCCCACCGCCCCCGAGGTGCAGAAGATCCGCGCTGATTTCATCGAGGGTTACAACCTCAACATGGCCATCCCCTACATCGCCGCTGAGCGCGGATTCATCGACGCCGTCATCGAGCCGCACCAAACCCGGCTGCTGCTGCGCAAGTCGATGCGATTGTTGCGGGACAAGCAGATTCAGCGCGCCCAGCGCAAGCACGGACTCATCCCGATCTGATGGCCGCCGATCCGGATGCAGCTGAATCCAGGCTCTACATCTTCCCGCACACCGGCGGCTCGGCCGACTTCTATGTGCCGTTCGCCAGGGCGTTCACCGGCGGCACCAAATGCGTGGCGGTGCAGTACCCCGGCAAGCGCGCCGGCAAGGATCTGTCGCAGTACACCAGCATCCCTGATCTGGCCGACCGGCTCTGCAAAATGCTCAAGCCCGAGGAGGCTCCGGCCGGCCCGGTGGCGTTCTTCGGGCACAGCATGGGCGCACTGCTGGCCTTCGAGGTGGCCCTGCGTTTCGAACAGGCCGGCAATCCCATCGCCGCGCTGTTCGTCTCGGCGAGTGCCGCCCCGGGTCTGTGGCCCCGCCGTGCTGAGCTGGCGGGTTCGGATCAACAACTGCTGAGCCTGATCAGCGATGTCACCGGAGTCAACCCGGAGTTCCTCAACAACGACCAGTTCGCCGCAACCCTGCTGCCGACACTGCGTGGTCTCAAGGCCGTGGCGGCCTATGACCGCGAGCCGGAGGCGGTGGTCTCGTGCCCGATCCACGCGCTGATAGCCGAGGACGATGAATTGGCGACTTCCGAGTCTGCGACCCCGTGGGAGCATCGCACCACCGCGCAGTTCGACCTCACGGTGTTCACCGGGGACCACTTCTACATCAACACCAACCTGCCTGAGTTGTCCCATTGGGTGGAGGAGCGCATCCCTCGGTGATGCGCTGCGGGTAAGGGTCCGTTTGCTGGCCAATCTGACAGTTGGACGTACCAGCAAACATTGAATGTCGAGGGCCCGCACCATCGCTGAAACGGTTTTCGGCAGGACACGGACTCCCCGCGAGCCGGGTGTGACCGATCATTCCCCCGCATGGTGAGTGTGAGCAAAGTCACAAACGCGCGCTGAGGCCCAGCTTGGGACCCCAGCACCCGTTTGCTGTCCTGGGAATCTCCTGGTCTGCCTGGTATATTTACACCTGTCACGCGCTCGGGCCGGGGGGACAGCGTCGTTCATCCGGCCAGCCGGGTTTGCTAAGACCACCACGCGTGACGGCTCGCCTAATTACCCGTGACTCGGGGGCGAGTCCTGTCGTAGTTGCCGTAGGTGTCCTCGCCGGGACCCTCGACGTAGCCCTGAGTAGAACTCGGCCCTTGAGCAGAATGAGGAAAAGTGCACAGATCGCGCACTTCGCGGATAGCGAGCACAAGCGCGACGTGGGCTTTTCCGGGCCGTAGCTTCATGTTCATTGCTAATCACCTCAGCGTCAGGAGTTGGGACATGGTCACCGTTCGGTGCCACTCAATGCTTGACGGCCGTGTGAGTAACCAGAGAAACCGAAGAGGTCTTACCCCATGCTGAACACCGATATGACACTTCCCGCCCTGCTGCGCCACCAGGCCACCACCCAGGGTGATGCCACGGCCTTCACCTTCATGGACGGCGCTGTGCTGGGCACGGGTCACCCCGAGAGTCTGACCTGGAACCAGCTGTACCGGCGAGTGCTGTCGCTGGCCGAGGAGCTGCGCCGGACCGCCACCAAGGGTGACCGGGTGGCGATCCTGGCGCCGCAAGGGCTGGACTACGTCGTCGCCTTCTATGCGTCGCTCCAGGCCGGGCTGATCGCGGTTCCGCTGTCGGTGCCGATGTTCGGTGTGCACGATCAGCGAGCGGAGTCCGCGCTGGCCGACAGCGCACCGTCGGTCCTGCTGACCACGTCGGCTGCGGTGGCCGATGTCAACAAGTACGCCGTCCCGCACGGCGGCCGGCCCGCTCCCACCGTCATCGAGGTCGACATCATCGACGTCGACGCCACCCGGGCACTCGACGAGACCGACGACTCGCGCCACGGCCCCGCCTACCTGCAGTACACCTCGGGTTCGACCCGCTCGGCGGCCGGTGTGATCGTCTCGCACCGCAACGTGACCAGCAATATCGAGCAGGTCGTCGGCGACTACTTCAGCGAGTTCGGTGGCACGGTGCCCGACGAGACCGCGGTCGTGTCGTGGCTGCCCTTCTTCCACGACCTGGGCCTCATCATGGGTGTGTGCTCACCGCTGGTGACCGGCTGCGACGCGGTGCTCACCAGCCCGCTGGCGTTCCTGGCCAAGCCCGCAAGCTGGATGCAGCTGATGGCCCAGAACCCGCTCTGCTTCTCCGGAGCGCCGAACTTCGCCTTCGAACTCGCCGCGCGCCGGACCTCCGACGCCGATATGGAGGGCCTGGATCTCAGTCAGGTGCACGGCATCCTCAGCGGGGCCGAGCGAGTTCACCACGGCACCGTCAAACGGTTCATCGATCGTTTCGCCAAGTTCGGTCTCACCGAGAAGGTGATCCGGCCGTCCTACGGTCTGGCCGAGGCCACGCTGTACGTCGCCTCGCCGCCGATCTCGCCGACCGTTCGCACCGCCCGCTTCGACCTGAAGGAGCTCGCCGCCGGCGTCGCCGAGCGCTGCGAGGCCGAGCAGGAGAGCGGAACCGAACTGGTCAGCTACGGCCCGCCCAAGGCCTATGAGGTCCGTATCGTCGACCCGGAGACCGGCATCGAGCGCCAGGCCGGCAGCATCGGCGAGATCTGGACCCGCGGCGATAACGTCGCGCTGGGCTACTGGCGCAAGCCGGAGCTGACCACCCGGGTCTTCCGGGCCCGTATCAACAACCCGTCCGAGGGCACCGTCGCCGGTCCGTGGCTGCGCACCGGTGACCTCGGCACGATCTCCGACGGCGAGCTGTTCATCATGGGCCGGCTCAAGGATCTGCTGATCGTCGACGGGCGCAACCACTATCCGGAGGACATCGAGGCCACCATCCGCGAGATCACCGGTGGCCGGGTCGCCGCGATCGCGGTCGAGGACGATGCGTCCGAGAATCTGGTCGCCATCGTCGAGCTGAAGCCCGCGCCACAACTGAGTGCCGTCAAACACGAGGTGGCCGACGCGGTCTGGAAGTTGCACAATCTTCGTGTGGATGACTTGGTGCTGGTGTCGCCGGGATCGATCCCCATCACCACGAGCGGCAAGATTCGCCGCGCGTCCTGTGGGGAGCTGTACCGGCAAGGTGAATTCCAGCGCATGGACGCTATGGACATCGCGGTATGACCTCAGCCGGCAACGATGAGGCGGACCTCCGGCACTGGCTGGTCGACTACCTCGTCACCAATGTCGGCTGCAGCCCGGACCGGATCGATGGCGATCTTCCCTTCAACGAACTCGGTGTCGGATCGCGCGACGGGGTGGTGCTGGCCGGCGAGCTGTCGGAGTTGTTGCGCCGCGCGGTGTCGCCGGTCGACATCTGGCAGAACCCGACGGTCAACAGCTTGGCCCATGCGCTGACGCATCCGGAACTGGCGGCGGCCCGCGCACAGGACGCCGCCCCCGCCACCCTGACCGAACCGATCGCCATCATCGGCATCGGCTGCCGGCTTCCGGGCGAGGTGAACGGACCCGATGCGCTCTGGGATCTGATGACCGCGCGGCGCTCGGCGGTTACGGCCGTGCCCGACGACCGCTGGGACGCGTTCGACGACGGCTCCCCGCAGACCGCGGCTGCACTGGCGGGAACCACGCGGTGGGGCTCGTTCCTCGGTGACATCGCCGGGTTTGACGCCGACTTCTTCGGCATCGCACCCGGGGAGGCCGACTACATCGATCCGCAGCAGCGCCTGATGCTCGAGGTGACTGTCGAAGCACTCGAACATGCCGGCATCCCGGCCGAGTCGCTACAGCGTTCGCAGACCGGCGTGTTCGTCGGCGCCTGCGTCAGCGAGTACGGGTACCTGGCCTCGCGTGATCTCAGCCAGGTCGACGTGTGGACCGGAACCGGTGGCGCGTTGAGCATCATCGCCAACCGGCTGTCGTACTTCCTCGATCTGCGCGGGCCCTCGATGACCGTCGACACCGCCTGCTCGTCCTCGTTGGTGGCGGTGCACCTGGCCTGCCAGAGTCTGCGTACCGGGCAGTCCGAACTCGCCATCGCCGGCGGGGTCAACCTGCTGCTGTCACCGGTCGTGACCCGGAGCTTCGACCAGGCCGGAGCGATGTCACCGACCGGCGCCTGCCACGCATTCGACGCCTCGGCCGACGGATTCGTCCGCGGCGAGGGCTGCGGGGTCGCCGTGCTCAAACGGCTCTCCGATGCGCTGCGTGACGGCGACGAGGTGCTTGCGGTCGTGCGGGGCTCGGCGGTCAATCAGGATGGCCGGTCCAACGGCCTGATGGCGCCGAACCCGGCCGCTCAGGCCGCCGTGCTGCGGGCCGCCTGCGCCGACGCCGATGTGGAGCCTGCCGACGTCGACTACGTCGAGGCGCACGGCACCGGGACGCTGCTCGGCGATCCCATCGAGGCCCGGGCACTCGGGGCGGTCTACGGGCGGGGACGGCAACCGGAGGCGCCACTTCTGGTGGGTGCGGTCAAGTCGAACCTCGGTCACCTCGAGGCCGCTGCGGGCATCGTCGGATTGATCAAGACCGCGCTGGCGGTGCAGCGCGGCGAGATTCCGCCGAACCAGAGTTTCGACGAGCCCAATCCGCATATTCCGTTCGACGAACTCCGGCTGAAGGTCGTCGACGAGACGACCCGCTGGCCGGCCACCGGCCGCTCGCGCCGCGCCGGGGTGTCGGCCTTCGGTTTCGGTGGCACCAACGCACATGTGGTGCTGGAGCAGGCGTATCCGCCCCCCGCGCGGCTGCCCGCCCCGGCGGCGCCGGTGACCACCGTGGTGGTGAGCGGGAAGAGTCCCGAACGCCTGGCGGCGACGGCCGCCATGCTCGCCGACTGGATGACCGGGCCCGGGGCCCAGGTCCCGCTGGCCGACGTCGCCCACACCCTCAACCATCACCGGACCCACCACCCGACGTTCGCCACGGTCTGTGCGGCGGACCGCGACGAGGCGGTGGCCGGGCTGCGGGCACTGGCCGACGGCGAAATCACCGCCGGCCAGATCGCGACCGGGGTGGTCGGTCCGCACCTGGGCGCGTGCGGACCGGGAACCGTTTTCGTCTACTCGGGTCAGGGTTCCCAGTGGGCGGGGATGGGCCGGCAGTTGCTCGCCGATGAGCTGGCATTCGCCGAAGCCGTCGCGGCCTTGGAGCCGGATTTCGTCGCCGAGGTCGGATTCTCGCTGTATGAGGTTCTGGCCAGCGGGCGGGAACTGACCCGGATCGAGCAGATTCAGCCGGTGCTGGTGGGCGTCCAGTTGGCGCTGACCGCATTGTGGCGTTCCTACGGGGTCGAACCCGATGCGGTGATCGGGCATTCGATGGGCGAGGTCACCGCGGCGGTGGTCGCCGGTGCGCTGACTCCGGCCGACGGCTTCCGCGTCATCGCCCGGCGGTCCCAGTTGATGTCGCAGCACGCCGAGCAGGGTGCGATAGCACTGCTGGAACTCGACGCGCCCGCCACCGAGGCGCTGATCTCCGACCTTCCGGAGGTGACGGTGGCGGTGTACGCCTCGCCGCGCCAGACCGTCGTGGCCGGGCCCGCCGAGGCCGTCGACACCGTCATCGCCCGGGCCACCGGGCAGAACACGTTCGCCCGCAGGGTCAACGTGGATGTGGCGTCCCACCACGCGATGATGGATCCGATCCTGCCGGACCTGAGGGAAGCGCTGGCCGATCTGGTTCCGGGATTTCCGGTCATCCCGCTGATCACCACCGTCGAAAATGCCGATGCCACACCGCAATTCGATGCCGATCACTGGGTGGCCAACCTGCGTAACCCGGTCCGGTTCAGCCAGGCCATCGCCGCGGCCGGCGCCGATCACTGCACCTTCATCGAGATCAGCCCGCATCCGCTGCTGACCAAGGCGATGTCCGACGCCCTCGATGATCCGGAGATCGGCAACACCCACCACCACAGCTTCGGCACACTGCAGCGCGACACCAACGACACCGTCGCGTTCCATACCGCCCTCAACGCGACCCATACCGCCCGGCCCCCGGTCGGTCCGCACCCGCCGGAACCGCACCCGGCGCTGCCGCCGACGCCGTGGCGCCATACCCGGCATTGGATCGACTTCGCCCCCGCTGCCCGGTTCGGTGTGCGGCCAAGCGGCACCAGGCCGTCCGGTGCCGGGGACAGTCCGGTGCCGGCCGACTGGCTGTACGAACCCACCTGGCCGATCCGGCCGCTGCCCGAAGACCACACCGGCACCGATGGATCGTGGCTGGTGCTGGGCGACGACGAGGTGGCCGCCGAACTCGGTCGCGGACCCATCGACGCGGTCGACAACGTGCTCTACGCCCCGGCCGGCACCGGCTCGCCGGTCGACGTGGCCGCGGCTTACCGGCTGTTCGGTGAGGCTCGCCGCATCGCGACCGAACTGATCGCGCTGCCCGCACCGCCCAAGTTGTTCTTCCTGACCCGCAACGCCCAACCCGTCACCGACGGCGACCGGGCCAATCCGGTGCATGCCGTGCTCTGGGGCCTGGGGCGCACGCTGGCCCTCGAGCACCCGGAGATCTGGGGCGGGTGCATCGACCTCGACGAGTCCATGCCGGCTGTGCTGGCGGCCCGCCAGGTGCGCCGCGAGGCCGCCGCGGGAGACGGTGAGGACCAGGTGGTCTACCGGTCCGGTGTCCGGCATGTGCCAAGGCTGGAACCGACGACGGCAACGGGATCGGTCGGAATGGTGGCCAAGGACGGCAGCCAGTTGGTCATCGGAGCCACCGGCCACATCGGTCCGTACCTGATCCAGCAGCTCGCCGACATGGGTGCGGGGACGATCGTCGCGGTGTCCCGCAACCCCGGTCAACGGTTGGATGATCTTCAGCGGCGACTCGCCGCAGCCGGCACCACCCTGGTGCAGGTGGCCGCGGACGTCACCGACCACACCGCGATGGCCACGCTGTTCGGCCGGTTCGGTACCGAACTCCCGGCGCTCGACGGTGTCTACCTCGCGGCGTTCGCCGGCGGTCCGGTGACCCTGGCGGATATGACCGACGACGATGTCAGCACCATGTTCCGCCCGAAGCTGGACGCGCTGGGCGTGCTGCACGAGTTGTCGCTGAAGACCGCCGTCCGCCACTTCGTTCTGTTCTCGTCGATCTCCGGTCTGCTCGGTTCGCGCTGGCTCGCGCACTACACGGCCACCAGCGCCTTTCTCGACACCTTCGCCTATGCCCGTCGCACCATGGGGCTGCCGGCCACCGTGGTGAACTGGGGACTGTGGAAGTCGCTCGCCGACCTGCAGTCCGACGCCGGTGCGGTGATGGCCAACGCCGGACTCGAGCCGATGCCTGACGAGGTGGCCATCCAGGCGTTGCCGCTGGTGATGGGTGCCGGCGCGCCGGTGCGCACCACCGTGGTCGACGCGGACTGGCCGCTGTTGGCCGCGGCCTACCGCACCCGCGGAGCGCTGCGCATCGTCGATGACGTGCTGGCCCGCGAGGACGCGGCCGACGCGTCGGCCCCCGAGAGCGAGCTCCGCACAGCGCTGCGCGAATGCCCGCCCGAGCGGCGCCGCGAACTACTGGCCGATCACATCGCCACGCTGGCCTCGACGGTGATCGGAATGCCCTCCGGCGAGACGCTGGATCCCGAGGCGGGATTCTTCCAACTCGGCATGGATTCGCTGATGAGCGTCAAGCTTCAGCGCGGCCTCGGTGCGAGCCTGGGCATCCCGCTGCCGGCGGCGCTGATCTACGAATACCCGACCATCTCGGCCCTGACCGGTGCACTGTGCGAGCGGATGGGTTACCCGCCCGCGGATGATGAGCCGGCGACCGGTCGGTCCGGCCTCGCCGCGCGTGCCCAGCAACGCGCCCGGGCCCGCCAGGGAGCCCAGGCGGCCAGACGGAAAGGACATGTGGTTTGACCACGGAGAATGCCAAGGTAGGCGCGTCGAATGAGTTGCCCCCCAACGCGATTGCGGTCATCGGGATGGCCGGCCGCTTCCCCGGCGCGGACTCGCTGACTCAGTTCTGGGACAACCTGCGCCGCGGTGAGGAATCGGTCACCACCCTGTCCGAGGAGGCACTCACCGCCGCCGGGGTCAGTGCCAGGACCCTCGCCGATTCCGCCTATGTCCGCCGTGCGGCCATGCTCAACGGGATCGATGAGTTCGACGCCGAGTACTTCGGAATCACCCCGTACACCGCGCGGATGATGGACCCGCAGCAGCGGTTGTTCCTGCAGACCTCCTGGCACGCCCTCGAAGACTCCGGATATGACCCCGCCACCTATGACGGGGCGATCGGCGTCTTCGCCAGCAGCACCGCCAGCGGCTACCTGATGGACAACCTGATGTCGCACCGCGACACCAGAAAACTGGTCGGTGAGGGCATCACCGTCGAGATGTTCAACCTGGTGCTGCTCAACGACAAGGACTACCTGGCTACCCGGGTGTCGCACGAACTGAACCTGCGCGGGCCAAGCCTGTCGGTGCAGACCGCTTGTTCCTCATCGCTGGTGGCTGTGCACCTGGCATGCCAGAGCCTGCTCGCCGGCGAATGCGATATGGCCCTGACCGGTGCCTCGGCGATCCGGGTTCCGCATCACGTCGGGTACACCTTCGAGCCGGGTGCGATGGTGTCTCCCTCCGGCCACTGCAGGCCGTTCGACGTACGGTCCGACGGCACCATCTTCGGCAGCGGCGTTGCGGCCCTGATCCTCAAGCCTCTGCAGGCCGCACTCGACGACGGTGACCGGATCCACGCCGTCATCCGCGGCTCGGCGATCAACAACGACGGCTCGATGAAGATGACCTACGCCGCACCGGCGGTCGCCGGCCAGGCCGAGGTCATCGCCGAAGCGCAGGCTGTCGCCGATGTCGACTCCTCGACCATCGGATTCGTGGAGACCCACGGCACCGGCACTCCGTTGGGTGATCCGATCGAAATCGAGGCCCTGCGACAGGCTTTCGAGCTCTCCGAGGTCGAACGGTCAGGCCCGTGCGTTCTGGGTTCGGTGAAGTCGAACATCGGCCACCTGGACGCGGCATCCGGAGTCACCGGGCTGGTCAAGACCATCCTGTGCCTGAAGAACAAGGCCATTCCGCCGACTGTGCACTACACCGCCCCCAATCCCGAACTGCACCTTGAGGACACGCCCTTCGTGGTGGCGAACGCCTACACGCCATGGGAATCCGACGGACCGCGGCGGGCCGGGGTCAGTTCCTTCGGCGTCGGTGGCACCAATGTGCACGTCGTCGTCGAGGAGGCGCCGGAGCCTGCCTCCGCCGCCGGCCCGGACGGTCCGCAGGTTCTGTTGCTGTCCGCCCGCACCGCCGAGACACTCGGCGATGCCAGGGCCGCACTGGCCGCCGAACTCGCCCGCGACGAGCACCTGTCGCTGCCCGACGTCGCATTCACCCTGGCCGGCCGGCGGGAGCATGAGGTCAGGATGGCGGCCGTGGTCGCCGACCGTGCCGACGCGTGTGCAGTGCTGTCCGCCGCCGAGCATGAGAACGTCTCGATCGGCCACTGCCCGCCGGGCGTCACCTCCGGCGCGACGCAGGTGGCGTTCCTGTTTCCCGGGCAGGGCGCCCAGCACGTCGGTATGGCACGCGGCCTGTACGACACCGAGGCCGTGTTCCGGGAGAACTTCGACCGGTGTGCCGCCGGATTCGCCACCGAACTGGGGATCGACCTGAAGGCCGAGGTGCTCGGCACCGGCGAACAGGAGCCAACCGGCCTGGAGCCCACCAACCTGGCCCAGCCGGCGTTGTTCGCGGTGGAATATGCACTGGCGCAGTTGGTCATGTCCTTCGGCGTGGCGCCGACGGCGCTGGCCGGACACAGTATCGGCGAACTGGTGGCCGCCACCCTGGCGGGAGTCTTCGACCTGGACACGGCGATCAGGGTCGTCTCGATGCGGGCACGGCTGATGCATGAGGCGCCTCCCGGAGCCATGGTGGCCGTGGCGGCAAGCCCCGACGACATTGCCGCGCACATGACCGCAGACGTCGACCTCGCCGCCATCAACGAATTCGGAAGTTGCGTGGTTGCCGGTCCGGTGGAGGCCATCCGGGACTTCACCAATCGCCTGGCTGCCGAGTCCATCGTGGCCCGACGGGTCCGCACCTCGCACGGGTTCCACTCCCAGGCGATGGATACGGTGCTGGAACCCTTCGCCGAATTCCTCTCCGGTCTCACCCTTCACGCGCCGCGAATCCCGATGTTGTCCAACGTGACCGGCACCTGGATGACCGATGAGGAGGCCACCGATCCGCATCGCTGGGCCCGGCAGATCCGTTCCACCGTCCGGTTCGCCGACAATGTTTCGGCCCTGCTCGACGATTCCCATCGGGTGCTCGTCGAGGTTGGGCCCGGCGGAAGCCTCACCGGCTCGGCCGTGCGCCTTCCCGGCTGGTCGGAGACCCACCGGGCGGTCCGCCTGATGCGCCATCCGGTGCAGACCCGCGACGATCGGGACGCCTTCCTGCTCGCGCTGGGGCAACTGTGGGCCGCCGGAGTCGAGGTGGACTGGACGAGGTTGTACGGCGAGCACCCAGAGCGCGTCACGCTGCCCGGCTATGCCTTTGCGCGCCAGCGGCATTGGATCGAACCCGACACCGCGGCAGTGCGTACGCCCGGTGGGGGCGGCCAAGGCCGCGCAGCGGTCACCGAGGCGCCGTCGGCCAACGGCCAGGGCGGCGCCCCGGTGGACGCCCGTGCACAGATGCAGCAGACCCTGCAGCGGATCTGGTCGCAGTGCCTCGGGGTCGAATCGGTTGCACCCGGTGACAACTTTTTCGAGATCGGCGGTGACTCGCTGGTCGCCATCGGTGTCGCGATGACCGCGTCGCACGAAGGTGTCGAGCTCACCCCACAGGATCTCTACGACAACTCCAGTCTCAGCGCGCTGGCCGACACCCTGGTCGCACGCCAGGCCGCCGGTGGACTGGCCAGCCAGGACATCGGCGATCTGGATCCGCAGGTGCCGCCGAATATCCTGCGCTTCCTCGACAGCGGACTGGCCGAGCCCGGCCGCTGGCGGGTGCCACTGGTGCTGAGCCTTGATTCCCGGGTGAGTGTGGCCGACGTGACGGTGGTTCTGACCGCGGTGGTCAACCACCATGACGCGCTGCGGATGCGGGTGGCCGACCAAGCCGGGATCTGGGAGCAGCAGATCAGTGAGCCCGGCGATTTCGCCGACCTGACCGAGCGGGCACTGCCTGCCGCTGCCGGGCCGGGTACCGATGCCGAGCGGGAAGCACTGCTGGGGATCGTCGCGGATATCGTCGCAGCACAGGATCTGGCCGGCGGGCCGCTGACGGCCGCCTACGTCGTCGACGCGCAGGCACAGCCACGGTTCCTGGTGCTGACCATGCACGGGATGGTCGACGACCCCACCTCGCGGGAGGTCTTGGTGACCGACCTGCTGACGGCGTTCGGGCAGCGGCTGGCCGGCAGCGATATCGCCCTGGAACCGGCGACCACGAGCTGGCGGGAGTGGTCGCAGCGCTGTGCGGCGCTGGCCTCCCATCCCGCGGTGCTCGAACGGCGAAACTACTGGATCGACACCGCGCGGAAGACGACGCTGCGGCTGGCCGGGGCCGGGGTTGCCGGCGCGCCGGGACCGGGCGATCTGGTCAGGCTGCCGACGGCGCTGAACTCCGAGCAGACCTCCCAGATCGACAACGCCCGGCGGCTGCTGCAGGCCTCGACCGAGGAGATCCTGCTGGCCGCGCTGGCCCGCCGGTTGGCGGTCACCCTGGGCGACGGTGTCGTGGGCGTTGACCTGGCCGGCGCCGGACGGTCGGTGCTGCGCCCGGAGGTGGACTTCCGCCGGACGATCGGCGGGTTCTCCACGATCTACCCGATCGCGTTGCCGGTGATGGATGCGCCGAGTGCCAGCGCCACCCAGCTTCTCGCCGAGGTCAGCCAGATCGTGAAATCCGTTCCCCACCATGGGATCGGATACGGTCTGCTGCGTTATCTACATGCCCCGACCGCTGCGGTACTGGCGGCCGCCGGCGACGCGCAGATCTACCTGTCCTACCTGGGCATGATCCCGGAGTGGCAGCAGAACGACGCACCCGTGCAGTTCGACAGCGATTCCGAACTGACGGTTCGGCAGACCCTGCCTGGACTGGGCCATCCGCTGGAACTGCGGGCTTATCGGCATGGTGGCGTCCTGCACGTGGACTGGTGGTACGACAGCCGACTGGTTCCGGCCGAGACCGTGGCGGCCCTCGCGGAGCAGTTCCCGGCGACCCTGATGACGCTGATCGGCGAAGCGGTCGACGGTGACGGGGACAGCGACGACGATGACGAGGAACTCGCCCTGGTTGATCTGTCGGCAGCCGCTTCCGACGACGACGAATAGGTAGTACAGCTATGGCAGAGTCCGGCAAGGGTATTGATGTCGGTGTTGGAG
>JBFYOR010000365.1:0-2541 GCA_041303695.1 Mycobacterium sp.
AAACCTACCTGCACAAGCGCGCGGCCGACCTGCCGCCCGCGGTGGGCGTGCTTGTCGAGTTTGAGGGCAGCGACAAAGAGGCCGCACACGCGGTCGCTCTGCAGATCGCCGCGCTGAAGGCCAAGTACCTCACCCGTGACGAGGTACCGGCGGACGTCGTCGCCAACGAGCGCCACGTCGCCGAGGAGACCGCAAAGGCCGAGGGCAAGCCCGAGGCTGCGCTGCCCAAGATCATCGAGGGTCGGGTCAACGGGTTCTTCAAGGACGTCGTCCTGCTGGAGCAGCCGTCGGTGTCGGACAACAAGAAGTCCGTCAAGGCGCTGCTCGATGAGGCCGGCGTCACGGTGACCCGGTTCGTGCGCTTCGAGGTGGGTCAGGCTTAGCCGGCCGGGGCGATCATGCGGGGAGTCAACGCTTTCGGGGACGACGCGCTCGGCAATCTCGACGCCGTCGCGATGGTCGACGCTATCCGAACCGGCCGGGTGTCCCCGGCGGAGTTGGTCGACGCGGCGATCGCCCGTTGCGAGGCGGTGAACCCCACCCTCAACGGTCTGGCCCACGAAACGTTCGCCCAGGCGCAGCAGCGGGCGAGGGCGAACGTCCGGTCGGGCGGTTACTTCGACGGTGTGCCCACGTTCTTCAAGGACAACGTCGACGTCGAGGGCATGCCGACTATGAACGGCACCGACGCCTGGGAGCCGGTCCCGAAACTCGGGCACGGCGAGTTCGCCCGGTTCTTCCTGGGCACCGGCCTGATCCCGCTGGGCAAGACGCAACTGTCGGAGTTCGGCTTCAGCGCCGCCGCCGAGCATCCGCGCATCGGGGCGGTTCGCAACCCGTGGGACACCGACTACACCGCCGGGGCGTCCTCGTCGGGTTCGGGGGCGTTCGTCGCCGCCGGGGTGGTGCCCATCGCGCACGCCAATGACGGGGGTGGCTCGATCCGGATTCCGGCGGCCTGCAACGGACTGGTCGGCCTGAAACCGTCCCGGGGCCGGCTGCCGCAGGACGAGATGTCGCGCAAGATGCCGGTCCGCATCGTCAGCGACGGGGTGCTGACCCGTTCGGTCCGTGACACCGCCGCGTTCTACCGGGAGTCCGAGCGGATCTGGCGCAATCGCGCGCTGATGCCGGTCGGCGCGGTGACCGGGCCCGGTCGTGACCGGCTGCGGATCGCGGTGGTCACCCGGTCGGTGAACCGGGACTGCAGTCCGGCGATGCGCGACCACACGCTGGCCACGGCCGCGCTGCTCGAGGGTCTGGGACACCGCGTCGACCACCTCGACGCCAACCCGATCCCGGCGTCATTCGCCGATGACTTCGTGCTGTACTGGGCCTCGCTGGCGATGACACTGGTGCGCACCGGCCGGCTCACGTTCGGGTCCAGCTTCGACCGTTCCCGGCTGGACAACCTGACTCTCGGCCTGGACCGGTACGCCACCCGCAATCTGCACAAGCTTCCGTTGGCGATCACCCGGCTGAGCAGGCTGCGCAAGGTCACCGAGCGGTTCTACGGCGACTACGACATCCTGCTGACGCCCACGCTGGCCGACGGGACGCCGCGGGTCGGTCACCTGGACCCGACGGCGGATTACGGACAGGTCATCGAACGATTGATGGACTGGGTGGCGTTCACGCCCCTGCAGAACGCCACCGGTGAACCCGCGGTCTCGCTGCCACTGGCCCAGTCGGCGAACGGAATGCCGGTGGGCATGATGTTCAGCGCGCCGTTCGGGCACGAGCGGCGGCTGCTGGAAGTGGCCTATGAACTCGAGGCGGCGCAGCCCTGGCCGCTCATCACCGACGCCGCGGGAGCCCGGTCGCTCTAGCTGACCCTCTGAAACCCGCCAGAGACCCGCTCGAGCAACTGGTAACACTCGCTCTGCGCAGGTTCGGGCAGGGTCGCTCGCAGCATCGCGCGCCAGGCCCGGTTGAGCCGGGAGTGCGGATCGTCGCCGAGAGCCGACGACAACAGGTGGCAGCCCAGGATCGCCACCCACATCGCCTCGGCGAACTCCGCGGGGTCGACGCCATCGCGCGGACCGATCTTCCGGATGGCGGTGGTGAGAGTGCCGACGAACTCCGCGGTCCATTCGCTGTAGACCCGGGAGGCGATGCTGCTGACCTGGCCCAGGGCCTGAAGAAGCTGGTTGCCGATGCGGGCGGTCTTGTCGGACTCGAGAATGGCCGCCGAGACGAAGGTCGCCACGATCATCCGGTCCAGCAGTGGTGCGGACAGGTCAATGCGGTCAAGCACCGCCGCGGCGTTGCGGCGGCGGTAGTCCTCGATGATCGCGACCGCGACGGCTTCCTTGGAGTCGAAGTGGTAGTAGAACGCGCCTTTGCTGACACCGGCCCGGGCCAGAACGTCGGCCAATCCGGTTTCGCCGTAGCCCAATTCGGTGAAAAGATCGACCGCGGAGTCGAGAATCCGGCGCCGTGTCGCTTCCGCTCTGGCTTGCAGTGCCACTATCGCGCACCTTTCCAGGTCTGACCCACCAGGGTCACGTCGAATTTCTATCAACATGTTTCAGACTAGAC
>JBFYOR010000366.1:0-5958 GCA_041303695.1 Mycobacterium sp.
CACTCGGCGGCGTGGAGTCGCTGATCGAGCACCCCGGCGCGATGACGCACGCGTCGACCGCCGGCTCCCAACTCGAGGTTCCCGAGGACCTGGTTCGGCTTTCGGTGGGAATCGAGCACCCGGGCGACCTGCTTGCCGATCTGCGGCAGGCCCTGGCCACCTAGCCCGGCGCGCTACTAACGCAGGGCCGGCACCACATCGGCGATGGTGCGCGCGAGATTGACCTCGGCGGTGTCGGACTCGTCCGCCCAACCGCCGCCGGCGATTTCGTCGGCGCGGGTGGCGACTGCCTGAACACCCGAATCGTTGAGTGTCAGCACGGCGTCGAGTCCGTCGATGCCATACAGCACGCTGATCACCGCAGCCGTCACGGGTTGCGGACGCCGCTGTTCGAACAGCGCACCGAGCAGTTCGGATCTGGCCACCGCGACCCGGCCGCGGTTCTTCGCCGGCCATCGGTAGTGGTTGCGGCGCAACCGATGTGCGGTCAGCTGAATCTGGTGAATCTGGCCGGTGCGCAGCAACTGGTCCAGTACGTCGTCCTCGGCATGCTTGCGGATCCGGGCGATCGCCGCCGCCGGACTGATGGGCTGTTGTTGCAGCAGCTCCAACGCCGGCCGCACCGCGGGATCCAGCGGAATCGGGCCGGCCAGTGCGACAAGGTGCCCGGCCGGCACCGGCTCGTCGGGCAGCGCCGGGCGAACCCGGCACTGCAGGGCGAGGTCGAGGATCAGTGCGGCGGCCAGGGATCGTTCCAGTCGCGAGCGCTCGAGCCGGGGCTGCGCGTCGGCATTGTCGAGCAGCAGCAGCAGCAGATCCTCGGCGATGCGCGCCATGACCCCGAACCGGCCTCCGGCTGAGCGCGGACTAGGAGTGGTACGGCTCGGCGCTGACGAGAGTCACCTTCACGATATTGCCGTTGGGCACGGTATAGGAGCGGGTCTCGCCGACCTTGGCGTTGAGCAGGGCGGCCCCGATGGGGGAGTTGGGCGAGTACACCTCGAGCTTGCCGTCGCTGACGATCTCCTGACGGGTGGCGATCAGGAAGGTCTCGTGGTCGGACTCGTCGCCCTCGTAGTAGACCTTGACCACCGAGCCGGGCAGCGCGACGCCGGACTGCTTGGGCGCCTCGCCCACCTTGGCGGTGTTGAGCAGGTCCTGCAGCTGGCGGATGCGGGCCTCCTCCTGGCCCTGCTGCTCGCGCGCGGCGTGGTAGCCACCGTTCTCCCGGAGATCGCCTTCCTCGCGGCGGTCGTTGATCTCGGCGGCGATGATCGGACGGTTCGCGATCAACTGGTCGAGCTCGCTCTTGAGCCGGTCGTACGACTCTTGAGTCAGCCAGACCACCTGGTTGTCGGTCATCTCGTCGCGCTCCTCAATCATGTCGTCCGCGCTGTTCGCGGTGCAGTTCGTCGTGTGCTGCCGGGCGTACGCGGGAACGCCCCGTAAATTGCCGCCCGAGCCGCGAGTCAACTCCGCTTAATGAAGTACACGGCTCCCAGGAGGAACCGTGTATAGCGGCGATTGTAGCACCGGCGCCCACGCGGCCATTCCGGTTTTCCCCGTCTGAAGTTTGCTGCCCGCCCGGACGGGCTCAGGCCGGGCTCAGATATCCGGGCACCGTGGTGCCGCAGCCGTAGACATCGCCCATGACCGACCGGGTGTAGGTCTTGACGGTAGTGGTGAGCTGCACCGTCTTGGCCTCCGAGGGCCCGATGACGATCTCCCGCCGGCCGGTCTCCGCGCCATCGTAGGAGCGGGCCCGCACGATGCACACCACCGGCCGCGCGGGGTCTCTTCTGGTCACGCTGATCGTGACGGACACCGTCTCGTCGTCGAGAACCACGAAGGCGGCCGTCGAACCCTCGACGGCGACACCCTCGAAACGCTGATAGACCAGCACGGCCAAGCCCAGGGCCACCGCGATGACCAAGGCCAACAGCAGACCCGTCACCCGCCGCCGCGTCGGCGCTGACATCGGCGCCCGGCCATAGCGCGACGGCGGCAGCGATTGGCCGTCGGACGACTCGGTCATGGCTGCAGTGTGCCTGCCGAGGACGGGCGCGATTGCGGGCACCCCCACCCCGGATGGGACTATGGGACCGAACAACGGTCGGCCCCGCCGGCCCGGACATACCGCCGGCCCCGCCGGCGCGGACATTTCAGAGGGACACGTGACCGAACTGCGGCTGATGGCGGTTCATGCCCATCCCGACGACGAGGCCAGCAAGGGCGCGGCAACGCTGGCACGGTACGTCGACGAGGGCAGACGAGTCATGGTGGTGACCCTGACCGGCGGAGAACGCGGCGACATCCTCAACCCGGCGATGGACCTGCCGGAGGTGCGCGGGCGGATCGCCGACATCCGGCGCGATGAGATGGCCAGGGCGGCGGAGATCCTGGGTGTTGAGCACCTCTGGCTGGGGTTCGTCGACTCCGGTCTGCCCGAGGGCGACCCGCTGCCACCGCTGCCGGAGGGCTGTTTCGCCGCCGTGCCACTGGATGAACCGGTCGCCGAACTGGTGAGGGTGATCCGCGAGTTTCGTCCGCACGTGATGACGACCTATGACGAGAACGGCGGCTATCCGCACCCCGATCACATCCGCTGCCATCAGGTTTCGGTCGCCGCCTACGAGGCCGCCGCCGACGGCGCGGCCTATCCGGACGCAGGTCCACCCTGGGCGGTCAGCAAGCTGTATTACAACCACGGTTTCTTGCGGCAGCGCCTGCAGACGCTTCAGGACGAGTTCGCCAAACACGGCCAGGAGGGTCCGTTCGCCCGCTGGCTGGAGCATTGGGATCCCGATCAGGACATCTTCGCCAACCGGGTGACCACCCGGGTGCACTGCTCCCGCTATTTCGCCCAGCGGGACGAGGCACTGCGGGCGCATGCGACCCAGATCGACCCGGACGGCTTCTTCTTCGCGACCCCGTTAGAGTGGCAGCATCGGCTCTGGCCCACCGAGGAGTACGAACTGGCCCGCTCACGAGTACCCGCCGTGTTACCGGAAGACGACCTTTTCGCCGGAATCGAGATTGTCGAGTGAGTCCTGTTTCTGGTATGACCTCGGTGCTGATCACCCTCCTCGCCCAGGAGCCGACCATGACCGGTCCGGACTTCGGCAAGGCCAGCCCGGTCGGCCTGCTCGTCGTCGTGCTGTTGCTGATTGGTGTATTCGCCCTCGTGCGGTCGATGAACCGTCACCTCAGGCGGGTTCCGAAGAATTTCGGTGCCGCCGACACCGAAACCGGCGAGGCGGCCGGTCCCGGGGAGCCCACGCATGAGCCCGGGCGGTAACGAACTCGCTGGCGCGACCAGCCCCTACCTTCGCCAGCACGCCGACAATCCGGTGCACTGGCGGCAGTGGAGCCCCGCGGCGCTGGCTGACGCGACCCGTCGCGATGTGCCGATCCTGCTCTCCATCGGCTATGCCGCCTGCCACTGGTGCCACGTCATGGCCCACGAGTCCTTCGAGGACGAACAGGTGGCCGCGGCGATGAACCAGTTCGTCTGCATCAAAGTCGACCGCGAGGAACGACCGGACCTCGATGCGGTCTACATGAACGCCACCGTGGCGATGACCGGCCAAGGCGGCTGGCCGATGACATGCTTTCTGACCCCCGACGGCCGCCCGTTCTTCTGTGGCACCTACTTTCCCAAACCGCAGTTCCTGCAACTGCTGGCGGCGGTGGGAGAGACCTGGAAGGAGCGCCGCGACGAGGTCGAGCAGGCCAGCGATCACATCACCGGCGAGTTGCGGCAGATGGCGTCCGGGCTGCCCGGCGGCGGGCCGGAGATCTCCCCGGCGCTGTGCGACCACGCCGTAGCGGCACTGCTGCGCGAGGAGGACACCGCCCGCGGAGGTTTCGGCGGCGCGCCGAAATTCCCGCCCTCGGCGCTGTTGGAGGCGTTGCTGCGGACCCACGAGCGCACCGGCTCGCCGGTGCCACTGGGCAGCGTCCGGCGGACCTGTGTGGCGATGGCGCGAGGCGGCCTGTACGACCAACTCGCCGGCGGCTTCGCCCGGTACAGCGTGGACGCCGACTGGGTGGTGCCGCACTTCGAGAAGATGCTCTACGACAACGCACTGCTGCTGCGGGCGTACGCGCACTGGGCCCGGCGCACCGGCGACCCACTGGCCCGCCGGATCACCGCCGAGACTGCGGCGTTTCTGATCGACGACCTGATGTCCGGCGACATGTTCACCTCATCGCTGGACGCCGACGCCGCCGGCGTCGAGGGATCGAGCTACGTCTGGACGCCCGGTCAGTTGCGCGACGTCCTCGGCGATGACGACGGAGACTGGGCGGCAAGGGTTTTCGCCGTCACTGAGCAGGGGACCTTCGAGCACGGCATGTCGGTGCTGCAGTTGCCCGCCGACTTCGATCCGCTGCCGGGCGAGGCGCAGCGATTCGAGCGGGTGCGCACGGGCCTGCTGGCGGCCCGGCTGAGCCGTCCGCAACCGGCCCGCGACGACAAGGTGGTCACCGCCTGGAATGGTCTGGCGATCACTGCGCTGGCCGAAGCCAGTGTGGCACTGGATGATCCGGCATTGTTGGAGGCGGCGCGCGGCTGCGCGGCCGCCATCGTCGGTCTGCATCTTGTCGACGGCAGGCTGCGCCGGACCAGTCTCGGCGGCCAGGTCGGCGAGAGCGCGGCGATTCTGGAGGACCACGCCATGCTGGCCACCGGGCTGCTGGCGATTTATCAACTGACCGCCGAGGCGGCCTGGCTGGACCGGGCCATCGGGCTGATCGATCTCGCTCTGGATCACTTCGCCGATCCGGACCGGCCCGGCCGCTGGTTCGACACCGCCGACGACGCCGAGCAGTTGATGGTCCGGCCCGCGGACCCGGTCGACGGCGCCACCCCGTCGGGAGCATCGACGATCGCCGAGGCACTGCTCACCGCCGCTCATATCGTCGACGCCGATCGGGCCGGCCGCTACGGCGAGGCCGCCGCCGAGACCCTGCTGGCCCATTCGCCACTGCTGGCACGGTCGCCGCGCTCGGCGGGTCACTGGCTGGCCGTCGCGGAGGCCGCGGTCCGCGGACCGCTGCAGGTGGCAGTCGCAACTGCCGGCGCGGATTCGGAGTTGCTGGCCGCGGCCCGCCGGCTGGCGCCGGGCGGCACCGTCGTCGTCGGCGGCCCGGTGGACTCCAGTGCGCTGCTGGCCGGACGCGACCGGGTGCGCGGCGCCGACGCCGCCTACGTCTGTCGCGGCCGGGTGTGCGATCTGCCGGTGACCGGCGTCGCCGAACTCGCCGAGATGCTCGGGGTCCGCGGGTAACCTGAGGCGCATGGTCAGCGCCGAGCACGTCGAGTCGATGGTCCACCGCTACCTGGAACTGGTCGCCAATGGCACCGCGGACGAGATCGCAGCGCTGTATGCCGACGACGCCACCGTCGAGGATCCGGTGGGTGGCGGCGAGGTTCATATCGGCCGCCAGGCCATCGCCGGTTTCTACCGGAACATCGAAAGCATCCCCCGCGAAACCGAGATGCTCGCCCTGCGGGTGTGCGGTCACGAGGCGGCGTTCATGTTCGCCATCACCGTCGGCGCCGGCGAGGGCACCAGGATGCGAATCGAGCCGATCGACGTGATGCTGTTCAACGCCGCCGGCGAGATCTCGTCGATGAAGGCCTACTGGTCGCCGGCGAACGTCTCCACCGTCTGAGGGTTACCGGCGCAGGGCGCTACCAGAAGACCGCGAACCACATCGCGATGTAGTGGCAGATGGCCGCCACCGCCGTGCAGGCGTGGAAGAACTCGTGGTGGCCGAACGTCGTCGGCCACGGGTTGGGCCACTTGAGCGCGTACAGCACCCCGCCCACGCTGTAGAACACGCCGCCGACGATCAGCAACACGACCGCGGTCAGCCCGGCGCCGTGCATGATCGGCCCGATGAACCAGACGGCCACCCAACCCAGCAGCAGGTAGAGCGGAACCCCCACCC